>JAWVYF010000256.1:0-4102 GCA_033722845.1 Anderseniella sp.
AAATTGGAGCGGGCGATGAGATTCGAACTCACGACCCCAACCTTGGCAAGGTTGTGCTCTACCCCTGAGCTACGCCCGCGTCCTTTGGGTAATCGGGCCTGACCGGTGATCCGGCCTTGCCTCGAGCGCCGCTATATTGCGCAAGCGGTAACTAAATGCAATAGCTCTCGCCCGACAAAATGACACAAGGCTGAAGATTGAGGATTGAGGGTAAATGCCGGCAAGCCAGGAACAGCTGTTTCAGCGCCTTGACGAACTGAACATCAGCGCAACCACGAAGACCCACCCCCCGGTTTTCACCGTTGAGGAGGCCCGTGCGCTGCGTGGAGACATTCCCGGCGGGCATTGCAAGAACCTGTTCCTCAAGGACAAGAAGGGCCAGCTGTGGCTGCTGGTCTGCCTCGAAGACGCCGCGGTGGACATGAAATCCCTGCCGTCAAGAATCGGCGCTGCACGCATCTCGTTTGGCAAGCCGGACTTGCTCATGGAAGTGCTGGGTGTAGAACCTGGGTCGGTTACGCCGTTTGCCTTGATCAACGACGCCGAAAACCGGGTGAACGTGGTGCTGGATGCCGACATGATGGCCTGCGAGCTGGTCAGTTATCATCCGCTGACCAACACCGCGACCACCACCCTGAGCCCAGCCGGCCTGCTGGCGTTCATCAAATCTTGTGGTCATCAGCCACAGATCGTCAGCTTGGGCGACTGAGTGAAACCCCTGACATGGCGTTGCAAGTGAGAGCCCGCAGCCCCATGTTAGCAACCGAACAAATGGCCATCCGGCTGGCAAGGATTTGACATCATGTCCGACAATACATTCTCGATGGGTACCAGCTTCAACACGTCAGGCTCGATGGAGCAGCAGGCGGCCACTCCGCAAGGTCTGCCGTCAGCACCGGCCCAGGCACCTGCCGGACCCGTGATCAAGGAGTCCGATACAGCCAGCTTCATGGCGGACGTGATCGAGACATCGCGTTCAGTGCCGGTCATTGTCGACTTCTGGGCACCCTGGTGCGGGCCTTGCAAACAGCTTGGTCCGGCACTTGAAAAGGTCGTGCAGGAAGCTGGCGGCAAGGTGCGCATGGTCAAGATCAACGTCGACACCAACCAGCAACTGGCTCAGCAGATGCGCATCCAGTCCATTCCGGCGGTTTTTGCCTTTGCGGATGGTCAGCCTGTCGACGGCTTCATGGGCGCGTTGCCGGAGTCGGAGCTAAAGTCGTTTGTAGACAAGCTGGTCAAGGGTCACGGCGGCCTTGCTGCCCAGCTGGACGAGTTGTTCCAGCAGGCTGATGAAGCAATTCAGAATGAAGCCTGGGAGCAGGCCATGGCCATGTTCGGTGCCGCCATGCAGGCCGCACCCGAAGATCCTCGCGCCATTGCCGGACAGATCAAGTGTCTCATTGGCATGGAGCAGCTGGAAGAAGCCCGTGCAGTAGCGGACGCGCTTCCAGAGAACCTGAAGCAGATGGCCGAAATCTCCGGCGCGCTGGCGGCACTTGAGGTTGCTGAAACACCGGTGGACAATGCCGAGATCAACAAGCTTCGTGAAGCTGTCGAGCGGGATGGCAAGGACCACGCGTCACGGCTTGATCTTGCTATTGCACTGAACGCAGCAGGCCAGCGGGAAGAAGCGCTCGATCAGGTGCTCGCCATTATTGAAGCTGACAGGGCCTGGAATGACGAAGCCGCACGCAAACAGTTGCTGACGTTTTTTGAGGCCTGGGGGCCTATGGACGAGCTGACCGTGGCCGGCCGGCGCCGGCTTTCTTCAATCCTGTTTGCCTGATCCGGCGTTACAGCGAGGTTGAGAGTTCATGCGTATTGACGCCCTGTACAGTTCAGTTGACGACCTGCCGTCGAGGCTGCCTGTTTTTCCGCTTCCCGGAGCCGTGTTGCTGCCGGGGGGTGATCTTCCACTGAATATTTTCGAGCCGCGTTACCTGAAAATGTTGTCGGATGCCCTGGCGACGGATCGCCTGATTGGAATGGTTCAGCCGCGCGATGTGGCAGACGAGTCGGACCTGTCCCTGTCGACCCACTCCGCCCCACCGGCGCTTTATTCGGTTGGTTGTGCGGGGCGCATCACTTCTTTCAACGAAGTAGAGACTGGTCAGGTGCAGATCATTCTGTCCGGCGTTTGCCGCTTCAGAATAGTGCAAGAGCTCGACTCGACCTTGCCTTACAGGATCGTGCAGCCATCGTTTGATGAGTTCGCCGTTGACCTCGCCAAGGATGAGCTCGGCGAAGGCGACGAGGATCGAAATGGCCTGCTCGAAAGTCTTAGCCGCTTTCTTGACTCGCAATCGATGCAGGCCGACTGGAATGAGATCGAGGCTGCGTCAACGCCAACGCTCATCAATACGCTCGTGATGATTGGTTCGTTCAGCCCGAGCGAAAAACAGGCCGTGCTCGAGGCGGCCGACCTTCGCGAGCGTACGCGCACACTCAAGGCCCTGACGGACATGTCAGTCGGAGTGTTTTCAGATGGTAACGAGTCGGGGTCACTTCAGTGAGGCAGGCACATGACCAAACCAGATGATTTTCAGCAAAGCCGCAGCGCCGATCCCAAGCTCCTCGAGGCATTGGTCTGCCCGGTTACTCACCGGCCACTGGAGTACGATGAGGAAAAGCAGGAGCTGATATCGCGTTCGGCCAACCTGGCCTACCCGGTTCGTGACGGCATACCCATCATGCTGGTTGAAGAGGCGCGTGAGCTGGATGACTGAACTCTCTGCGCCAATGTCGGATGATGTGTGGCCCGAGGAATTGCGCCTGCGAAACGGTGGCAAAACCCTGACGGTCGTATTCAACAATGGTGAACAGCACGATCTGGACGCCGAATACCTCAGGGTCGAAAGCCCCAGTGCCGAAGTGCAGGGGCATGGTCCGGGTCAGAAGGTGACTGTTGGCGGCAAGTCGGACGTGTCTGTCATCAAGGTGGAACCGGTCGGCAATTACGCGGTCAGGTTGACGTTCGACGACATGCATTCCACCGGGATTTACAGCTGGGACTACTTGCTGAAACTTGGCCGCGAGCGGGATGTCATTTGGCAGTCTTACCTGGAACAGCTCGAAGCCGAAGGCAAATCCCGCTAGTTGCGGCCTGCATATGACCTTTAGAGCCTGTCCCCGCTCATCAGCGCCGGTTGACGGCCGGTAGTGCCGGCCGCGCTTTCCATGAAAAACGTCTTTAGCGGCGGCAGCCTGTCGACCATCTGCAGCCCGGCCTGTCGTGCAACGCTTAGTGGCGTTATGTCGTTTGAAAACAATCGGGCCAGTCCATCGCACATGGCCGCCACCACCGCAGTGTCTGCGCGCCGCCAGGACTCATACTCACTGACCGTGGCACGGCCGCCTATATCCTGACCTCGGCGCACGGCAACCGACACACATTCTGCCAGGGCGGCAATGTCCTTGAGGCCGAGATTGAAGCCCAGCCCGGCTATGGGGTGAATGACATGGGCAGCATCACCAATCAGGCACAACCTTTCTGAGGCAAACTGCTTGGCGATCTGCAGCTTGAGCGGCCAGGACGTGCGTTGGTTCAAGAGGCACAGTTCACCAAGGTGATCCCCTACCGCTGCTTGCAAGGCATCGCTGAATGAATTGTCGTCGAGAGACATGAGCCTTGCTACTTCGGCATCGGCTTCAACCCACACCAGCGAGAACCGGTCGCCGGTCAGCGGCAATATGGCAAGTGGACCGTTGCGCCGGAAATGCTCCTCGGCGCGGCCATGATGAGGCAATGTATGGCCTATGGTGGCGGTAATCGCGGACTGGCCATAAGCAAAGTTGACAGTGTCGATGCCGGCGGCCTGCCGGGCGGTGGAATTGCGTCCATCAGCTGCCGCCACCAGCGCTGACCTGACGTTCTCGCCGGATTGAAGCTGCACTGATACACCCGACGGGGTGAAGTCATAGGTGGCGACCGTTTCACCGCTTCTCACTTCAATGTTGTCACAACCCGAAACCAGTTCAGCCAACGCACCGAGGATAGCACCGTTTTCCAGCATCCATGCAGACGGCAGGTCACCTGCTTGCTCAGGCGTGAAATTCAATAGCACGGGCGCGGTTGATGCTGGCCGGTCAGCGTTTGTCA
>JAWVYF010000257.1:0-4099 GCA_033722845.1 Anderseniella sp.
CACGGCATCATGACGCTCAATGATTTCAAGTCCGTGGAAGGTGACCGCAAGCTTGGACTGCGGTCTCTGCCGGCGCGTTATGGCATCGGGCCTGCTGCAAAACTCGCCTGCTGGGTCATGGCGGTACCGCAGGTGGCCGTCATCGGGCTGCTGATTTCGTGGGATCGCGGTCTTCATGCAGCGATAATCTCGGTATCGCTTGTGGTGCAATTCATGCTGATGCACCGCCTGCTCAAGGATCCGGAAGGCAAGGCCGCCTGGTACAATGCCACCGGCACCACACTATACGTTTTGGGCATGCTGGCCGCTGCCTTTGCGGTGCGCACCCTTCAGGCTGGAGCTTGATGATGACGTCCGTTACTTCATTGGGCTGGCTCGGGATCGTCCGGCTTGGGCTGGTGCAAACTGCCCTTGGAGCCATCGTCGTCCTGACCACGTCTACCCTCAACCGAGTGATGGTGGTCGAGCTTGCTCTTCCCGCCATGTTGCCTGGCATTCTTGTTGCGGCACACTACGTGGTGCAGCTTGCACGGCCCCGCTTTGGTCACGGGTCTGACGTCGGCGGCCACCGCACACGGTGGGTCGTTGGAGGCATGGCGGTGCTTGCCATGTCCGGCACGCTGGCTGCGGCGGCAACCGCGTTGATGATGCATTCGACGTTCTGGGGTACCGCACTCGCACTTCTCGCCTTCCTCCTCATTGGCGCAGGCGTAGGGGCCTGCGGCACGTCGTTGCTGGCTCTTCTGGCCTCACGCGTCGATGCTGAACGCCGAGCAGCGGCTGCGACCATCGTTTGGCTGATGATGATTTTCGGCATGGCCATGACAGCCGGTATAGCCGGCAGCCTGCTTGATCCGTTCAGTGTGTCCCGCCTGGTGACGGTGTCGGCCGGGGTGTCGGCCATTGCTTTCGCGGTGACCTGTGTCGCGGTGTGGGGTGTGGAGGCCCGGACAGCCGCAACTGAACAGGAAGGAACGGCCAAACCAACGGTAGACTTCCGCCAGGCGCTGCGCGAGGTCTGGCAAGACAGCACGGCTCGCCGATTCTCCATCTTCGTTTTCATCTCGATGTTGGCCTATAGCGGCCAGGACCTGGTGCTTGAGCCGTTTGCCGGGCATGTGTTCGGCCTGACGCCTGGTGAATCCACAAAACTGTCCGGGCTGCAGCATGGTGGCGTGTTTGCCGGCATGGTGCTCGTCGCGGTAACCAGCACGACCTTGCGGGTGTTCCGCTCCGTGCCGTTACAGGTTTGGGCGGTCGGCGGTTGTGCTGTGTCTGCTCTTGCCCTGACCGGGTTGGTCGCTGGTGGGTATGTGGGCAGCAGCTGGCCCTTGCGCACCAATGTGTTCCTGCTCGGCCTTGCCAATGGTGCATTTGCCGTGGCGGCCATTGGTTCGATGATGGCTCTTGCCGGTGCAGCCGGTCCTCGCAAGGAAGGCATCCGGATGGGTCTTTGGGGTGCCGCGCAAGCGATTGCGTTTGGCCTCGGTGGCTTCCTTGGAACCGTTGCGGTGGACGTCGTTCGATTTCTCACCGGCTCGCCGCTGCAGGCCTACATTCTGGTCTTTGCATCCGAAGCAATTCTCTTCATCTGGTCGGCCAAGCTTGCCGCCGGCATCATCGGCGCGCGTTGTCCGGTGGCCTCGCAGCCTGATGGCACAACGACACGGCAAACCCCTACAACGGAGATCGCCTCATGACCAAGCCATCACGCCATATTCATGATGTCATCGTTGTCGGTGGCGGGCCATCAGGCGCTACAGCAGCCAACGACCTTGCCCTGGCTGGCAGGGATGTTGTCCTACTCGACAAGGCCGGTCGGATCAAGCCATGTGGTGGTGCCATTCCGCCCAGAGCCATCCGGGATTTCGACATTCCAGATGAATTGCTCGTAGCGAAGATCAGCTCGGCGCGCATGGTGTCACCTTCGGATCGGGCAGTCGATATGCCGATCGATGGCGGCTATGTCGGCATGGTGGATCGCGAGCACTTTGACGAGTGGCTGCGCGAACGTGCTGCCGGCAACGGCGCGGTCCGCTTGAAGGGTACGTTCAAGAAACTGGAGTATCTTGAAGACGGCACGATTGCGGTCAGTTTCGAACCCAAGGGCGCAAGTCTGAACGGCGAGCGTACAACACTGTTCGCAAGGGCAGTTGTGGGCGCAGACGGCGCGAAGTCTGCTGTCGGCAGGCAAACGGTGCCGGACGCAGACAAGATGCCATTCGTCTTCGCCTACCATGAAATCGTCAAGTCGCCCGAGCAGACCAACGATGTCTTCGACGGGTCGCGCTGTGACGTCTACTATCAGGGCAAGCTGTCGCCTGACTTCTACGCTTGGGTATTCCCGCACGGCTCATCCACCAGCATCGGCGTGGGCAGCGCAAACAAGGGGTTTTCGCTGCGCGGAGCCGTGGAAGACTTGCGGGAGGTCACGGGCACGGACGCATGTCAGACGATCCGCGGAGAAGGTGCGCCAATTCCGCTGAAGCCGCTGAAGCGCTGGGATGACGGCCGCGGCGTACTGTTGGCCGGAGACGCAGCTGGTGTGGTCGCACCCGCATCAGGTGAGGGCATCTACTATGCCATGGCCGGTGGCCGCCTAGCCGCCGAAACAATGCAGGCATTTCTGCAGACCGGTGATGCCCGTCAGCTTGCACAGGCCCGCAAACGCTTCATGAAGTCTCATGGCCGAGTGTTCTGGGTGCTCGGGATAATGCAGAAATTCTGGTACACGACTGACAAGCGGCGCGAGCGTTTCGTGAGCATGTGCGCCGACCCGGATGTTCAGCGCCTCACCTGGGAAGCCTACATGAACAAGGAGCTTGTGCGGGGCAACCCTATGGCCCATGTGCGCATCTTCTTCAAGGACATGGCACACCTGCTTGGCTTGACGCCGGCCGCACCGGACAATGGGGCCGACTTGCCTGCGCGCAAGGTCTGATCGTCCAGGGATGCGTGTCAAGTTGGAAGCTGCCAGAACACCGTGATGGACATCCTTGGAGACCTGTTCGCGTCCGGACGGATCATCGACGGCATCATCGTGCTGATGGTGCTGGAAACTGTCGCGTTGCTTGCGTTGCGCACTATCACCAACAACGGTGTTTCGCCGCGCGCACTGCTGCCGTTCATGGCGGCTGGCATTTGCCTGATGCTGGCGCTGCGCACGGCACTTGTTGACGGCAGCTGGATGGTGATTGCAGGCATGCTGATGCTTGCCTTCGTTTTCCACATTCTCGATATCGCCTTGCGTTGGGATCGCCGCTGATCCTTCGCCACAACCTGTTGTCTGGCCCTGTCACCGTCCCTGGCTTTGAGGTTAGTGTGCTGACTGGACCAGGAGGGAAACGATGACACGTTCCGGATTATCGCAAGATCAGAACATTAGGGTTTTGAAAGCCAGTCCCAAAACCTGTGCCTGGGGGTATTTCGATGCATCGCTGCCGCCGGTGATGGAAATTGCCAGCGGAGACGTGATCGTGATTGACACCGTATCCGGCGGCCCTGACCAGAGCCCATCGCCGGATGCCGGCTTTGATGTGCCGCCAGAACTTCTTGATATTCATGCCCGCAGTGAGCGTATGCTGCCGGGACATATCCTCACTGGTCCGGTCTCGATTGCAGGTGCCAGGGCAGGGCAGGTTTTGGAGGTTCAGATACTGGACGTGAAGCTCCGCCAGGACTGGGGCTGGAACCTCATTCGTCCGCTTGCAGGAACTCTGCCTGATGACTTCCCCAATGGACGGATCGAGATCATCCCCCTCGATCTGGACGCAATGACCGCGCGTCTTTCGTGGGGGCTGGAGTTGCCGCTGAACCCGTTCTTCGGGGTCATGGGTGTTGCTCCGCCGGCAAACTGGGGACGCATCTCGACAATCCAGCCCCGCGCCCATGGCGGTAACCTTGACAACAAGGAGCTTGTTGCCGGTTCGACGCTCTACCTGCCTATCCACGTTGACGGCGCATTGTTCTCCTGCGGTGATGGGCATGGTGCCCAGGGCGACGGTGAAGTCTGCGTCACGGCAATCGAGACCGCATTGCAAGGGACGTTCCGCCTATCTGTACGCGATGACCTGCAACTGAGCTATCCACGCGCCGAGAC
>JAWVYF010000258.1:0-4084 GCA_033722845.1 Anderseniella sp.
CCACAGGTAAAGCTCCTTCAGGCCGAAATCGCGGGCAAGGTATGAGAACGCGCCCTCACTGGTCACCAGCCAGCGCCGCTGCTCGGGGATGGACGCCAGCACCTCGCGCACCGGCGCGGCAGCATCATCAATCTGCGCCTTGTAGGTCTCCGCATTTGCCTTGTACGCCTCAGCATTGGCAGGGTCGGCATCGGCCATCGCCCGGGCAATGTTGTCCACATACAGTTTGGCGTTTTCCGGGCTCATCCAGGCATGCGGATTGGGCTTGCCGGAGTAGGGGCCTTGCGAAATGCCCATCGGCTCCACCCCGTCACTCACCGTTACCGACGGGACGCCGGACAAGTTGGCAAGGAATTTCTCGAACCAGAGCTCCAGGTTCAGCCCGTTGCGCAGGATGAGGCCGGCGTCTTGCGCGCGAACGATGTCCTTGGGGGTCGGCTGGTAGTTATGTACCTCCGCCCCCGGCTTGATGATGGAGACCACGTCGGCCTTGTCGCCGGCCACGTTCGACGCCATGTCGGCAAGAATGGTGAAGGTCGTCACTACCTTCAGCCGCTCTGCCGCAGCAGCTGGCAGGGCAAACGCAGCCACTGTCAGGAGCGCAGCGGCAATCAACAGGCAAATCCGGCTTTTCATGGGTAAGGGAACTCCATCTGCACAGACACGATTGCCAGTTTATGTAAATGCAAATTATTTGCAATAAGGATTTGGCATGGGCGCTATTGAAAATCATTATCATTTGGGTATGGTCAGGTGATGACCACCGCACCTGAAAGTGACCACTTGCTCGACCTGCTCAAAGCCTCGGGCGCGCGCATCACCAAGCCGCGCCGGGTGATCGTCAGGATCTTGGCCGAGAAGGGTGATCAGCACCCCGACGCCATGGATATCTTCCGCCGTGCCGTCAAGGAAGACAGCCGCATCTCGCTGCCCACCGTCTACCGCACGCTAAAGGTACTGGAAGAGCAGGGGGCTATTCAGCGCCACGCCTTTTCAGATGGGCGATCGCGCTATGAACCCGCCGACGGTGACCACCATGATCACCTGATCGACATGGACACTGGCGACGTCATCGAGTTCCACTCGGAAAAGATTGAGCAGTTGCAGGAAGAGATCGCCCGCGAGCTGGGCTATGAGATCGTTCACCACCGGCTAGAGCTGTATGGCCGCAAGCGCAAGGTACCTGCAACACGGTCCGGGCAGCGCTGACACCATGACATCGAGCAGTTTCGCAACCCCGCCCGAGACACTGAACTTTGAGGGCAAGCCCCGGCATGTCGGCGTCGAGATTGAGTTCGGTTCTGTGTCCACCCAGGCAGCAGCGGACAAGGTCCATGCGCTGTTCGGTGGCAAACTGGAGCAGGAGGACCAACACCGCTTCCACCTGCGCGACACCGGCCTGGGAGATTTCCTGATTGAACTCGACAGCCAGTACGTTCATCGCGTGTCCGATGCGCAAGACGGCAATCAGGACTTTGCAGACCGCTTGCGCAGCATCCTCGGCAACATTTCCGAACTCATTGTGCCCAACGAGATCGTCTGTCCGCCGGTCGAGCTTGAGCGCTTGCCGGAACTGGAAGCCCTGACCGAAGCGCTCGTCGACATTGGTGCCAGCGGATCGTCCGCCAATCCACTCTATGCGTTCGGCTGCCAGCTCAACCCTGAGATCGCCTCGCGCGAGCCAGCGTGGATACTCGCCATGTTGCGCGCCTATGTGCTGATGTCGCCGTGGTTGCGCGCCATCATCGAACTGGATCTGACTCGCCGGTTGGCCAGTTTCGCCGATCCGTTTCCGGCAGACTACGTGCGCCTGATCCTCGCGCCCGGTTACGCGCCTGACATGGATCAGCTGATCGACGACTATCTGGCATACAACCCGACCCGCAACCGCGAGCTGGACATGCTGCCATTGTTTGCCTGGATCGATGAGCCGCGCGTGAATGCCAGTGTCGATGATGTCCGCATCAAGGCCCGGCCGACCTTTCATTACCGCTTGCCTGACGCAAGGATTGGCCAGCCCGGATGGAGTATTGCCCTGGAGTGGAACCGCTGGTGCGTCGTCGAACGTCTCGCTGCGGATCCGGACAAGCTGTCAGCCATGAGCGAGGCATGGCTGGAAAACGACGAGCGGCTGGTGTCCGGCAACTGGGCCATCATGTCGACCGGTTGGCTGTTGACATGAGCCAGGCAAGAAAGGTTGGCGTGACCACCTCGGTGCGCGGCAGCACGACGATGTGGGTGTTCTACTGGTTGGCGCTGCGGCTGGCGGGCTTGCGGCCTGTGCGCCTCACCAGCGCCAACGCCCACGCCCATGATCTGGCAGGCTTCAACGGCTTCGTCATAGGTGGGGGCGACAATATCGGCGCTGAAATCTACAAGGGCGATCTGACGCTCGATGTAAAGATTGACCCGGATCGTGACCGTCTCGAGCTTGAAGTGCTCAAGGTGGCGGAGCAGGCCCACCTGCCGGTACTTGGCGTGTGCCGCGGCGCGCAAATCCTCAACGCCCATCGCGGGGGCTCACTGCATCAGGACATTCACTCGGCTTACGAAAACGTCCCACGCATGTGGACACCATTGCCGTCCAAGCAAGTCAGCGTTGAAGACGGCACGGCGCTGCACCGGATCATGCGCAAGACAGGCTTCCGGGCCAACTCGCTGCACCGCCAGTCCATCGACCGGCTGGGCAACGGGCTGCGCGTCAGTGCGCATGACCGCTACGGCATCATTCAGGCCGTCGAGTGCGAGGACCTGAACGGCCGTTTCCTGCTTGGCGTGCAATGGCACCCGGAATTCATGATCTACCGGAGCGCACAACGGCGCATCTTCAAGGCGTTCCGCGATGCCGTATGCGCTGGCAGTGATTGTTAGCCTACCGGTCGATCTGAGCGCCCATCTCGGCAATTGCCCGCTGGTAAACGCTTGCCGCGTTCCAGCCCTGGATGGCCCGGAAGTTTGGCTGACCAGGCTGATACCCGGCCCCGCGCCGCCAACCGTGAGCAACCAGGAAATTTGCTGTCGACATCAGTGCGCCGGTGGTCGAGTTCAGGTCGCCCACGGCATACTTGGCGATGGCCTTGGGCATGAACTGCGTCTGACCCAGTTCACCGTGCATGGCACCCTTTGCGTTGGCTGACACGCGGCCTGACCCGACCAGCCGCAGCATGTGGTAGAGGTGCTCGGTGAAGAACGCGCTGCGTCGGCAGTCATAAGCGAGCGTTGCCACAGCCGACAGCACGTTCTGGTTGCCGGTAAAACGGCCAAAAGCCGTTTCCATGCCCCAGATGGCGATCAGCGGACCTGCAGGCACGCCATATTTCGCTTCGATCTGCCGGAACAGTGAGGCGTGTTTCTTCTTCTTGCCGCGTCCCATGCGCACGATGGTCGCGGTGCCGCGAACCTGCTTGAACTTTGCATAGGACAGCTTGAAGCTTTTCTGGTTGCGGTCTGCGTGGATGGTCTTGGTGGCGTAGCGGGTGCCCATCAGCGCCTTGATCGCCCGGTTGTTGATGCCGTTGGCCTTGGCCTCGGCAGCAAACTGCTTCTTCCACGTCTCGTAGCCGGAGCCCGTATTGCCACACTTCACTGCCAGTGCGGGGCTTGCCCCCAGCGTTGCCGCCATTCCCAAAGCAATCACAAAGCTCTTGATCGTCCGCATGAATGTCTCCCGTGCGCGAAGATTTCCGTTGGGTGCAACTTTAGCCACGCAACAGCCGATTTGTTAAGGGCTTCGGTTCGCGTTCTCACCGGCACGATGAATCGCCGGCTGTGATCTTCTGCACAGCCTTGGCGCGCTTTGTCCCGCAATCTCGGTGCCTGAAGAAACGCAATGCTTGAAATTGGACACGGTCGACAGGCCTGCCAAATCAAGCCAATGAAAGGATCAAGCCGATGAACACGCCGCTGACACGCCCGCTGGTTTTCAGCCTCATTGCCGCAGCCATGCTGGCAGTCTCTGCAGGCACAGCACACGCCCAGCCCATCGTATCACTTGCCAAGGCCTCTGTGATCCAGACAGCCGTACCCGCCGCCGGGTTCGTTGAAGTGGGTTGGAAGTCCAAACGCCGGGCAGGGGTTCGCCATC
>JAWVYF010000259.1:0-4070 GCA_033722845.1 Anderseniella sp.
ACCGGCCTCGAGCAGCCTATGCCCATACAGGTAGGCTGCATTATCCTGCCAATCGCCGGCCAGCGTCTCAGGCGGCGCAAGCGACTTGGCCAGTTCCAGCGGCGCCATGTCCGGCCTGCTGCCGCTGCCGGGCACGTGGGCACGGGCCGGCAATGGGATATCAACTGCCCTGCTCACGATTCAGGCAGCGCGCCGCCTTCGGCAACGCGGCGTTGCACATACTCTTCCAACACCTCGGCGACGCCCGGGTCCTGGACGGGTGGCATATAGTCCGCCAGCACCTGCTTCCAGATGCGATTGGCCCGCTGGGTTGCCGTGAGCGAGCCGCCTTCTGTCCACTGGCCGAAGTTGCTCCAGTCCGACACAAGCGGCGTATAGAACGCGTTCGCATACCGCTCCATGGTGTGCTGGCACCCGAAGAAGTGACCACCCGGCCCGACCTCGCGGATGGCATCCAGCGCCAGTTCCGCCTCATCGAATGGTGAGGGCTGGCAGATCTCGGCAATCATCTGCGCAACCTCCACATCAAGAATGAACTTCTCGTACGATGCCGTGAGGCCACCCTCCAGCCAGCCCGCCGTGTGCGCGATGATGTTGGCACCGCCCTGTATGGCGCCCCACAGCGACAGCTGCGTTTCATAAGCCCCTTGCGCATCCGGCGCGTTGGAGGCGGTGGGTGCGGAAGACCGCCATGGCAGACCCAGCTTGCGCGCCAGTTGCCCAGCACCCCACGACGCCTTGACGTATTCCGGCGTGCCGAAGGCAGGCGAGCCAGACTTCATGTCAACATTCGACGTGAACGCTCCATAGACCACTGGCGCGCCAGGCCGGGTCAACTGGTTGATCACCAGGGCGGCCAGAAACTCCGCATGTTGCAGCACCAGCGCGCCTGCAATGGTCACCGGTGCCATGGCACCTGCCAGCGTGAACGGCGTGATGATGACGATCTGGTTGGCCTCTGCAAAATCCATCAGGCCGTTGAGCATGGGTATGTCGAGCTGCAGAGGCGAGTTGGTGTTGATGACAGTGAAGGTGTGGTGCTTCTTGCGGAACTCGTCTTCGCTCAAGCCTCGCGCCAGCCGGATCATCTCGAACCCGTCGCGGCTGATCGGCGTACCGCGCGCCCAGGTGAACACCGGCTTGGTGGCCAACGTCAGGTTGTCCAGACTGACCCACAGATGACGCTCATTGAGCGGCAGGTCCTGCGCCTCCACGCACGGACCGGATACGTGTATCGCATCAAAACTCTGGCACAGGCGCATGAAGTCTTGCGCTGCTGCGCGCGTGCCGGTCTGCTTGCCACGATCAAGATCGGAAAAACCGGGCGGGCCGCCCACCGGCATGAAGTTGAGCGACGTCCCGCCAAGGTGGATCGTGTTGTCCGGGTCAGACGCCTGCAAGTCGAACGCAGACGGCGCAGACGCGATGGCTGCGTCGATAACGTCTGAGCCAATGCGTACCATCATTGTGTCGTCGTCCACCAGACAACCGGCATTGCGGTAAGCCTCGCGCGCACGCGGCAACAGCACCCTGATCCCGGTTTCCGCCAGCACCTTGAGCGAGGTCCGATGCAACTGCTCGATCTGATCATCCGAGTAGAGCGGTTGCGGCGGATAAGGGTTTTGAAGCCGCTTGTAGCTGACGTTTCTTGATGCTGCTGTGGTTGAGCCGCCACGCCTGCCAGATCTGCGGGAGCGCTGAACGTTCATCGGAGTGGACCTCTGTACACTTCTGTCTAGAAGGTCGAGGTTACTCCTTTTCCGGCTCCAGCGAAACAAGCAAATCGCCGTCCTGCACCTGATCGCCCTCGCCTGCATTGACGGCGGCCACCACCCCGTCACGCGGCGCGGTGAGCGTGTGTTCCATCTTCATGGCTTCCAGCACAGCCAGCGCATCGCCCTTGCTCACCGTCTCTCCAGCGGCGACCCGGACCTGTTTCACGAGGCCGGGCATGGGGGCCCGCACATCGTCGCCGGACCCGGCATCACCGGCATCACCAACGCTGTCCGGCACACCGAAGACGAAACTCTCACCATCGAGAAACACGGTGACACCGGACACCCGGTTGCCATGCCGCGACACGGCAAAGCGCATCGGCTGGGCGTGACCGTTCACGATCATCCGATCCGGCGCACCCGGCACCAACTGTACGTCAATGGCGTCGCCACCACTGGCAACCTTGAAATCGGTTGAGTTGCGAATACTGACACGCAACTCGTGAGCCTCGTCACCTCGGGTGAGCGTCAGGAAATTCTGCGCTGCCCCCCACAGCCGGAAGCCGGTCAGCGCCCGCCATACGTCGCCCTGCCCGGCAGGTTCGGCAAGGCCAAGCACTGCAAGGGCAGCCACAGCCTTTGCCAGCAATGGCGGCCCGGCCTGGCCGGTCAGCTGGTCCAGATCCCGCTCGATCAGGCCGGTATCAACCTGGCCTGCCGCAAAGCCTTCATGCGCGCACAAGGCCGACAGAAACGCCTTGTTGGTGACCGTTCCGGCAATCAGCGTATCTGCAAGCGCGGCCCGCATCCGCGCCAGCGCCTGATCCCGGTTGCCCCCGTGCACGATGACCTTGGCGATCATCGGATCGTAGTGGGGCGTGATCTCATCGCCCTGGCGAACGCCGGTATCGTTTCGGGCAGCCTCGCTGAAGCGCAGATATTCCAGCGTGCCGGTGGCAGGCAGGAAGCCCTTTGGCACATCCTCGGCATAAAGCCGCGCCTCGAAAGCGTGGCCATTGATGGCAAGCTGGTCCTGGGTGAACGGCAAGGTCTCGCCGGCCGCGACACGCAGCTGCAGTTCCACCAGGTCTAGCCCGGTGATGGCTTCAGTCACCGGGTGCTCCACCTGAAGCCGCGTGTTCATTTCCATGAACCAGAACCGGTCAGGCCGCAGGCCGTCGGAGCCATCGACGATGAACTCCACCGTACCCGCCCCCGAATAGCCGATCGCCTTGGCCGCCTTGACCGCCGCAGCACCCATGGCCGCGCGCACGTCGCCAGTCATGCCGGGTGCAGGCGCTTCCTCGATCACCTTCTGGTGGCGGCGCTGCAACGAGCAATCACGCTCGAACAGGTGGACCGCATTGCCGTGATTGTCACCAAACACCTGAATCTCGATGTGCCTTGGCGCGGTGACATATTTCTCGATCAGCACCCGGTCATCGCCAAAGCTCGCCTTGCCTTCGCGCTGTGCCCCGGCCAGTGCGTCGGCAAAATCTGCCGCGCGCTCAACCTTGCGCATGCCCTTGCCACCGCCACCGGCGCGCGCCTTGATCAGCACCGGATAGCCGATGTCGTCGGCGACCTTGGCAAGAAACGCCGTCCCCTGCTCCTCGCCGTGATAACCGGGCACGACAGGCACGCCCGCCTTCTCCATCAGCGCCTTGGCGGCGTCCTTCAGCCCCATCGCGCGGATGGCAGACGCCGGCGGGCCGACAAACGTCAGACCGGCTGCCCCGACAGCTTCAACAAAGCCGGGGTTTTCCGACAGGAAGCCGTAGCCCGGGTGAACGGCCTCCGCGCCGGTCTGTCTGGCCGCAGCAAGAATGGCATCAACGTTGAGATAGCTGTCCGCTGCCGCCGCCGGGCCCACGCGCACCGCTTCATCGGCTTCAGCCACATGCATGGCGCCCGCATCTGCATCGGAATAGATCGCCACGGTGGCCAGCCCCATGCGCTTTGCCGTGCGCATGACGCGCACCGCAATCTCGCCCCGGTTGGCTATGAGGAGTTTGGAGAACATGGTACCGCCCCTCACATCCTGAAAACGCCGAAGCGTGTGTCTTCGATCGGTGCGTTGAGTGCTGCCGACAGTGACAGGCCCAGTACGTCGCGGGTCTTGCGCGGGTCGATGATGCCGTCGTCCCACAGCCGCGCCGACGCATAGAGCGGATGGCTCTGCTCGGCGAACATCTCCAGCGTCGGGCGCTTGAACTCGGCTTCTTCCTCAGCCGACCAGGTGCCGCCCTTGCGCTCTATACCGTCGCGCCGCACCGTTGCCAGCACGCCTGCCGCCTGCTCGCCCCCCATGACCGAGATACGGCTGTTCGGCCAGGTCCACAGGAAGCGCGGCGC
>JAWVYF010000260.1:0-4069 GCA_033722845.1 Anderseniella sp.
CATGCGCGGGCACGAGGAAACCTTCCAGTGCTCGTTCAACTCCAGCGGCAGCTCGATCGTTCAGTTCATTGTGAACTAGAGCGACAGCCGTTCAGAATGAACGGCTAAAGTTGCTCTAGCACTTTGAAATCGAGCATCTTCCTCCGATCAGGTGATTAAACCTGACCGGATGATGCTCTAGTGAACAACGAATGAGCTTGTAAGCGCCAACCGGAGGATGCCAGATGCACAAGTACAAGCCCGGTGACGATGTGGGCGAGCTGGAATTCTGGCCGTTCGACAACCCGGCGAGCGACTACCGGATTGTCGAAGGTGAGCCAAAGACCTACGGCCGGATCGACCAGGGTGGCGACGGCCACATGACGCGGTACGGGATATGGCGCTGTACGGCAGGCACGTTCGACTGCAACGAGCAGGGCGAAGAGCTGATGACCGTGCTGTCCGGGCGTTGCCGCATTACCTGGCTGGACAGCGGCAAGGTGTGCGATCTGGGCCCGGGTGACACGCTGTTCATTCCCGGTGCCAGCCGGGTGCGGTGGCACGTCAGCGAGGATCTGATCAAGGTGTTTTACGGCTACAAGCCGGACGGTTTCTGAGCGGCGAAGGCGCAAACCTTCGCCAGCCCCCCAAGCCTCAGTCGTTGATGTGGGCTCACGTTGACGTCCGGCGTGTCGAGCGTTGCACCGCGACGGTCAACGGTGAGCCTGCCGCCTGATTATCCGAAGTGCGGTTGCTCTGCCCAACTGGCAGCTTCGGCGAATGTGCGGGTGGCAAGGCCTGCCCCGGCGGCATAGTCGCGCTGGTAGCCTGCAGGCACTGCCCTGATCTGGCTTGTCCACTCTTCCAGCGTGAAACGGTCATCCACCTCGATACTGTCAATGCCAGACTGCAGAAGCATCGCGTACTGGTCCGGGATGAACTTGCCGCGCGCGCGAATGATGCCGGTGAAGCCATGCACATGACGCAGCGAGCGGGCTTGCGAAAAGGCACGGCCATCGCTGAACGCGGGGAAGTTGACCAGGACAATGTCGAAGCGGGCGAGATAGGGCACAATCGCGTCGACGCCGGCATCGTTGGGCAGGGCAATGCCCAGGCCGCGGTGTCCATCAGGCCAGACAGTGACGGCCTCCTCCAGACGCGAGAGCGGCACGATCACCATCGAGCGGCCGGCAATGTCTGCGGTCTCATCAATGAGCAGCCACGGGTCGTTTACAGCTTGGTTGTTCTCAATGACCGGCATTTGCGTACAAAGCCTCCTTAAACGGGGCCGCGCCAAGGCGGCGCCAGGTTGCGAGAAATTCCTCTGAAGGATCGAGCCGGATCGAGAGATAGGTTTCGACAATCTTCTCGACGGCGCCGGCAATCTCGTCCGCACCGAAGCCGGGTCCGAGAATTTCGCCAATGGTGGTCTCGTTGGCGGACGAGCCGCCCAGCGTGATCTGGTAGAATTCGCGGCCCTTCTTGTCGACGCCGAGAATGCCGATGTGACCGACATGGTGATGGCCGCAAGCGTTGATGCAGCCCGAGATATTGAGCTTCAACGGGCCAACGTCATGCTGGCGGGTTATGTCTGCGAACCGGCGCGAAATCTCCTGTGCAACCGGGATGGAACGGGCGGTGGCGAGCGAGCAGTAGTCCAGCCCCGGACAGGCGATGATGTCGCCAATCAGGCCGATGTTGGCATCAGCCATGCCGCTTGCCTGCAAGCTTTCCCATACAGCGATGAGGTCCTTCGTGCGCACGTGCGGCAATGTGAGGTTCTGGGCATGGGTTACCCGCACCTCGCCAAAGGAATACTGATCGGCGAGATCGGCGACAGCCAGCATCTGCTCCGCCGTCGCATCCCCGGGGATGCCACCGGCAGGTTTCAGCGATGCGTTGACGATGGTGTAGCCGGGCTGCTTGTGGGCAAAGGTGTTGGCCTTCATCCACCGGCGGAAATCATGGCTGGCGAGTTTCTTCTCCTCGATTTCCGGCACGAAGGCATCAAGCGTCTCGAAGCCTGGTGGCGCGAAGTACGCGGCGATGCGCGCCAGCTCACCAGCGTCCACTGCGACGGGGTCTTTCGGGGCGCTGCTGAACTGGTGCTCGACCGCGTGCCTGAAGGCGTCAATACCCATCTCGTGCACCAGTATCTTGATGCGGGCCTTGTACTTGTTGTCCCGGCGGCCATGCAGGTTGTAGACGCGCATGATGGCGGTCAGATAGGGCAGCAGGTCTGCCTCTGGCAGCCAGTCGCGCACGGTGACGCCGACGACAGGCGTGCGGCCCTGACCGCCACCGACGATGACCTCCCAGCCGCGCTGGCCTTGCGCGTCCAGATGCAGACGCAGGCCGATGTCATGCACTTTCACGGCAGCGCGGTCATTGGGCGAGCCCGTCACCGCGATCTTGAATTTGCGCGGCAGGAAGCTGAACTCCGGGTGCAGCGTCGACCACTGGCGGATGATCTCGCACACGGGGCGCGGGTCTGCCAGTTCGTCGGCTGCAGCACCGGCATATTGGTCAGTTGTCGTGTTGCGAATGCAATTGCCACTGGTCTGGATGGCGTGCATCTCGACCGAGGCAAGATCAGCAAGGATATCGGCGGCGTCCTCGAGCCTGATCCAGTTGTACTGAATATTCTGGCGCGTGGTGAAATGGCCGTAGCCTCGATCATACTTCTGCGCGATGTGGGCAAGCATGCGCATCTGCCGGGACGACAAGGTGCCGTACGGCACAGCGACGCGCAGCATGTAGGCATGGAGCTGGTGGTAGAGGCCGTTCATCAGGCGCAGCGGCTTGAACTCGTCCTCGCTCAGCGTGCCTTCGAGACGCCGGCGCACCTGCCCGCGGAACTGCTCGACGCGCGCATTGACGAAAGCCTGATCGAACTCGTCATAGCGGTACATGTTTGGCTGCACCGCCGGGATGCCATCGACGTGGACGTTCATGTGCGTTCCTCCACTGCGTTGATCGAAAAGCCGTATGCCGTGCGCGCAAGGTCCGGACGGACTGTGGGGCCAAGCGCGCGGATGCGCTCGCGGATGTGGACGGGGCGTATGGCACCTGCTTCCACGGTCACCTCGATCAGAGCGGGGGCGATGACAATGTTGGCGTGTTCGTCTTCCTGCGCTTGCGCGAGCTGGACAAAGGCCTTGTCCTGGGTGTGCAGCACCTGCGCTTCATCGATTGCCGACGACCAGCTGCCGTTGGCCTGCCGGAACACCACGTCGCCGGTCAGCAGGGTGTTGGCGCTCACCACGTAGAGGCCATCGCCTGATTTCTTCCTCGGGGCTTGAGCACTCATGACGCGAGCCTCGCAGCAGGTTGGGCCAGCAGCGGCGCCAGCACGTCAGAACGGGCGGGATCGAGGCCCACATAAATGATTGCGGGCCCCTTAATGCCGCTGATGGCAAGCATGCGGGTGAGGGTCGAAATTGTACCGGTTGCATGGCGCTCTTCCGGCAAGGTCCCCTTTTCGACAATCACGGCCGGCGTTTGCGGATCGATGCCGGCGGCCATCAATTTGGCCTGGATGTGACCGGCCTGGCGCACCCCCATGTAGACCGCGAATGCCTGTCCCTTTTGCGCAAGGGCGTGCCAGTCATGCTCGGCCGCGCCGTCGCCTGCGGTACCGGTGAGCACCGTGAAGGCGCGGTTTTCTCCGCGCATGGTCAGAGGCAAACGGACGTTCGCGGCGCAAGCATGTGCGGCCGTGATGCCGGGCACGACTTCTACCGCTATGCCGTGTGCGAGCAATGCTTCCTGTTCTTCGCCGCCACGGCCGAACACGTACGGGTCGCCACCCTTCAGGCGCACAACCTGCTTGCCGAGCTTCGCCTGCTCAATGAGGATTTGATTGATGCGCGCCTGCGTGACGGCCTTGCCGCCGGGCGTCTTGCCAACGTCTATGCGCTCGGCGTCACGGCGGGCGAGATCCAGCACACGCTCACCCACCAGCCGGTCGAACACGATCACGTCAGCCTCACGCAGGAAACGCTGCGCCTTCAGTGTCAACAGATCAGGATCGCCAGGGCCTGCGCCGACCAACGCGACCGATCCTTTGCGAACAAGTTGTTCGTTTTGC
>JAWVYF010000261.1:0-4060 GCA_033722845.1 Anderseniella sp.
CGCCTCTCGTGTTTCCCGATCAAGACCTGCACGCTCGCCTGTAATCAGCGCCACTGCGAAGCCGGCTTCGCGTTCCGGCAGGTTCTGGCGAATGCGGCTTGCAATAGTGAAACGAAGCTCGTTGACCGCTGCCCAAACGCCACCGTCCCTTGATCGCTCTGCGTCCACCGTTGCCGGTTCAGCCAGGCGCGCACTGCCGCCTATGCCTTCAAACCACTGCACCCGGCCATAGTCCCATGCCCCTGGCGCAACCGGCGTTAGCGGCGGATAGGCCCAGGCTTGTGCCGAGATGAAATGACCGATACGCACGTTGCGGACATCTGCTCGTTTTGCCGTCAGGCGAAGCCGCTCTGGCTTGTAATCAGGCGATACGCCAGTCATGCCGTCCACCTGCAAGATGAGGCGCGACCGGCCAGCGGTGTGAGTTTCGATCGCTTCCACCCAACCGGAAATGACAATCTTGCCGGTACTGCCAGGCAGAATGGTCACCGGATTGAGAAACGTGCTGACTTGCCCCCACAGAAAGCCTGCCAGCACAAAACCGGTCAGCTGCGCCAGTCCGTTTGCCCTGCCCGCAAACGCCAACATGCAAATCAGCGCAACAATACCTGCGATCACCACTGCGACTGCCACGTGTGGCTCTTCTGGCAAGCCATAGTAGCCAAGCAGACCTGCAACAACGCCGACTGGTGCCCACAAAAAGCCCCGGCCAATCTGCAAGCGGCCCTGCTTGCGCCACCACGCAGAAGCCGGGACACGGCTTGTCCGGACAGTCTCAGGACGGGCCGGGTTGATGTGCCCGTCTGGCGCACCTTCCTTGCGGCCTTGTGAACCTGTGAACCAGTCCATGCTTCGACGGTGCCCCGATACGCAACAACCCTGGCGAAGCCCTTACATCGCCCCGACGAGTCATGCTAAACGGACCCACGCTTTCAGATAAACTGAAAAATTTCCGCATCGTAATCTTTGGAGTACGGCAGACCATGACGTCGCCCGTCGTTACCAGATTTGCCCCCTCGCCCACCGGCTTCCTGCACATTGGCGGTGCGCGAACCGCCCTGTTCAATTGGCTGTACGCCAAGCACACCGGCGGCAAGATGCTGCTGCGCATCGAAGACACTGACCGCGAACGCTCTACGGATGCCGCCATCGAGGCCATAAAGGCCGGCCTGACATGGCTGGGCCTTGACTGGGATGGCGATGCCGTTTCGCAATTCTCGCGCGCAGACCGCCACCGCGAAGTGGTCGAAGAATTACTGGCCAATGGCAAGGCATATCGCTGCTATTGCACGCCGGAAGAGCTGACCGAGATGCGCGAAAAGGCGATGGCTGAAGGCAAACCGCCACGCTATGACGGCCGCTGGCGCGACCGCCCGGCATCGGAAGCACCAGAAGGTGTACCACCGGTGGTTCGTTTCAAGGCCCCAAACGAAGGCGAAACCGTCATCGAGGACAAGGTGCAAGGCACCGTGACCATCCCCAACAAGGATCTTGATGACCTGATCATCCTGCGTTCGGACGGCTCGCCCACCTATAACTTGTCGGTCGTCGTCGATGACCACGACATGGGCGTGACCCACATCGTGCGCGGCGTCGATCACCTGACCAACGCGGCCCGCCAGACCCAGATCTATCTGGCGATGGGCTGGGACGTGCCGGTAATGGCGCACATTCCTCTGATCCACGGGCCGGATGGTGCCAAGCTTTCCAAGCGCCACGGGGCGCTCGGCGTAGAGGCTTATCGCGACATGGGCTACCTGCCTGAAGCCATGCGCAATTACCTGGCGCGCCTCGGCTGGAGCCACGGCGACGATGAAATCTTCTCGACCGATCAGATGATTGAGTGGTTCGAACTTGACGGCATCGGCAAATCCGCCGCCCGCTTCGATTTTGCCAAGCTGGAAAACCTCAACGGCCATTACATGCGCGAGGCCGATGATGCCCACCTGCTCGCCTCGCTGAAAAACATGCTGCCTCATGTGGAAGGCGGCAAGGACATGCTTGAAGCCCTTTCCGACCCCGACAACGAAGCCAGGCTCCTGGCGTCGATGGCGGGCCTCAAGGAGCGCGCCAAAACCCTCGTCGAGCTGCAGAATTCAGCCGGTTTTCTGTTTGCCAGCCGACCGCTGCCGATGGAAGAAAAGGCACAGAAGCTGCTGGATGACGGTGGCCGCGAGGTCATGGCCAGCTTGTTGCCCGAGCTGGAAAACGTTGCCGACTGGGCAATAGAGCCACTCGAGGGTGCCGTGCGCCAGTTTGCCGAAGCACAAGAGCTGAAACTTGGCAAGGTTGCACAGCCGCTGCGGGCAGCCCTTACCGGCAGCACCCAGTCACCGCCCATCTTCGACGTACTTGCTGTGCTTGGCCGGGAAGAGGCGCTGGGACGCCTGAAGGACCAGATTCAGGGCTGAAAACACACGCACCTGTCGATGCCGTGCTAGCCAAATTGTGCATTGCGGCATCGGCGGTAAATCTGCATATTGCAGCCACAAATCACGCCGAGTTCCAGCGCGGATGGGGCATTCGGGTGACCAGCATCCTCACTAGCGCATACCGGCGCCGGGTGGGTTTGGCAGATGCGGTCGCAACTGTTCCAGTGATCAGCCTCCCCTGGCTGGCAATCGCCTCCGTCCCGCGCCTGTACACGCCAAAGAGAGGAAAAGAACAATCATGACGGACACCAAAGGCACCGCCAAACTGAGCCTCGACGGCAAGGACTACGAATTCAATGTGAGAAAGGGTTCGGTGGGCCCGGACGTGATCGACGTCTCCAAACTTTATGGCCAGACCGGCGCGTTCACCTATGACCCCGGCTTCACCTCTACCGCCAGCTGCGAATCCAAGATCACCTACATCGACGGTGACGAAGGCATCCTGATGTATCGTGGCTATCCGATCGACGAACTCGCCGAGCACGGCGACTTCATCGAAACCTGCTATCTGCTGCTGTACGGCAACCTGCCGACTGCGTCAGAGCGCAAGGAGTTTGAAACCGCGATCACCTACCACACGATGATCCACGAACAGATGCAGCGCTTCTTCGCCGGTTTCCGCCGCGATGCGCACCCGATGGCAGTGATGGTGGGCGTGGTTGGCGCAATGTCAGCGTTCTATCACGACTCAACGGACATCTCCGATCCGGTGCAGCGCGAAATCGCCGCCCGCCGGATGATCGCCAAGATCCCGACAATTGCTGCCGCCGCCTACAAGTATCACATCGGCCAGCCATTCGTTTATCCGCGCAACGACCTGGACTACTCGTCCAACTTCCTGCGCATGTGCTTTGCCGTGCCGTGTGAAGACTACAAGGTCAACCCGATCCTGTCGCGCGCCATGGACCGCATCTTCATCCTGCATGCAGACCATGAGCAGAACGCGTCCACCTCCACGGTGCGCCTGGCAGGCTCGTCCGGTGCCAACCCGTTCGCCTGCATCGCTGCCGGCATCGCCTGCCTTTGGGGGCCGGCACATGGCGGTGCCAACGAGGCCGCCCTCAACATGCTCAGCGAAATCGGCAGCGTGGACC
Organism: Anderseniella sp.; assembly: GCA_033722845.1. Lineage (GTDB taxonomy): Bacteria > Pseudomonadota > Alphaproteobacteria > Rhizobiales > Aestuariivirgaceae > Anderseniella. Next base: position 3,527 of record JAWVYF010000261.1, read on the forward strand.
GCATCCCCGAGTTCATCGAACGGGCCAAGGACAAGGAGGACCCGTTCCGCCTGATGGGCTTCGGGCACCGCGTCTACAAGAACTACGATCCGCGCGCCAAGATCATGCAGAAGACCGCCCACGAGGTGCTCAACGAATTGGGCATCACCGATGATCCGCTGCTTGACGTCGCCCGCGAGCTGGAAGCAATCGCACTGAAGGACGAGTACTTCATCGAGAAGAAGCTCTACCCGAACGTCGATTTCTATTCCGGCATCACGCTGCGAGCGATGGGCTTCCCGCTATCGATGTTCACGGTGCTCTTCGCGGTCGCCCGCACGGTCGGCTGGATCGCGCAGTGGAAGGAGATGATCGAAGACCCGCATCAGCGGATCGGCCGTCCCCGCCAGCTCTATACGGGCGCCGAGATGCGCGACTACGTCGCGGTCGACGAGCGCGGCTGAGGCGTAACCGCTTCGAGACCAACGAAAACGGGCGCCGCGGCGCCCGTTTCTACGTCTGGTGGGACGTCCTGCCGCGCGCGATGCAATCGAG
>JAWVYF010000262.1:0-4036 GCA_033722845.1 Anderseniella sp.
ATCCGAAGAGACACGAATTTTGCGTTCGATCAGAGTAAGTGCGGCGGCCGACTATGCCGCAACCCGGGCAGCCGGCTGGCAGCAGCTGCCGGTTGAGCAGGTCCCGCTGGTGCCGGCCCCCATGGTGATGCAGCCCAACGGCTTCATCCAGGCCCAGTACCAGGACCGTGAATATGGCCAGACCCCCTTCATCGAGGCCCAGTCGGTCCACGACGGTGAAACCATTGCCGTGCGGCTGCGCTGGCCCGCAGAAAAACCGTTCAATGGTGGGCGCGAAGGCTTCCCTGATGGCGCTGCAATTGCCTTTCCGGTCAAGGGCGAGCCGGCCTTGTGGAGCATGGGCACCGATGATGAGCCCGTACAGTTCATTCAGTGGCGCGCCCTGAAGGATGAAGTCCGTTCGGTCATCGCCTGGGGCATCGGATCATCATTGCCCGGCACGGCAGTCGGCGAAACGGTCACCGCCGGGTGGTCGCAGGGGCATTGGACAATTGTAATGTTGCGCACCCTTGCAGGTGGCGCAGAAGCCGCTACCTTGACACCGGGTCAGGCGACGCAGATCGGATTTGCCGTCTGGAATGGCTCCAACGACGAACGCGCCGGCCTGAAGGCGGTGTCCGAAGACTGGATCCCGCTGACCCTTGATAGCTGAGAAACGACAGGACTGACAGCTCATGAGCAAGCGCCAGGTCGCAATGATCATCGACCTCAACAAGTGCATCGGCTGCCAGACCTGCACCGTGGCCTGCAAGACCAACTGGACCTCCGGCGAAGGCCAGGAAGGCATGTGGTTCAACCAGGTCTACACCGCGCCCGGCTATGGCACGCCCAAGGGCTGGGAGAAGATGGGCGGCGGCTACAAGGATGGCGAGCCGCAGGCCGGCATGCGCCCGGCGCAGGGAGACTTCGGCGAAGGCTTCGAGTTCAACTACAAGGAAGCCCTGTTCTCCGGTGCCGGTGAAACCGCCCTGGCACCCGTTGGCGATGAACCCACCTGGGGCATGAACTGGGACGAGGACGTAGGCGCGGGCGACTATCCCAATTCCTACTTCTTCTATATCCCGCGCATCTGTAATCACTGCACCAAGCCGGCCTGCATGGAAGCCTGTCCGCGCGGCGCCATCTTCAAGCGCGACGAGGACGGTATCGTCATCATCAACGAAGACCATTGCCGGGGCTTGCGCTTCTGTCAGGCGGCCTGTCCCTACAAGGAAATCTACTACAACCACGTCTCCGGCCATGCCCAGAAGTGCGTGTTCTGCCTGCCTCGCATCGAGGCCGGCGTGGCAACGGCCTGTTCGCGCCAGTGTCCGGGGCGCGTCCGCTTCCTCGGCTTCCTCGAAGATGAGGACGGACCCGTGCACAAGCTGGTCAACGTCTACAAGGTGGCGTTGCCGCTCCACCCGGAATACGAGACCCAGCCCAACGTGTTCTATATTCCGCCGCTGTCGCCGGAGAAGTTCGACGAGGACGGCAACCCCACCGGTGAGGACCGTATCCCGCTTGACTACCTTGAAAGCCTGTTTGGCTCAGAAGTCGGCCCCGCTCTCGACAAGATCAAGGCCGAGCGCGCCAAGAAGCAGGCCGGAGAGGAAAGCGACCTGATGGACACGCTCATCTCCAAGAACTTCCTCGACCTGTTCGGTCCCTTCAACAAGCACCCGAAGGATGTCGAGAAGATCGCCACTGCGCTGGAGCGCGAACCGGTCCTGACCCCGCCGGCCATCGAGATCAGCCACCGCAATGGCAGCGGAGGATCGAGCCAGTGAGCGTGAAGGTCTCCCGCCGCAACTTCCTGAAAGCCGGTGCCGCGGTTGCCACCACGCTGGCGCTGCCGGATTTCGTCACGCGCTCCGGCCAGCCGCTGTCGGCGCTGGCCGCTCGCCGCCCGCCTGACTACGGCAAGATCGTCGACATCTACCGCAACAAGTGGACCTGGGACAAAACCGTCCGTGGCACCCACATGATCAATTGCTGGTATCAGGCCCACTGTGCCTTCGACGTCTATGTACGCGACGGCATCGTGTTCCGTGAGGAACAGGCGGCAGACTATCCGCAGCTGAACCCCGATGTGCCCGACATGAACCCGCGCGGCTGCCAGAAGGGCTGCTCGTTCTCCAAGCGCATGTATGAAGAAAGCCGCATCCGATATCCGCTCAAGCAGACGGGTGAGCGCGGCTCCGGCAACTGGGCGCGGGTATCATGGGACGAGGCGCTGGACGACATCGCCGACAGGTTTCTCGATGTCATCACCGAGGAAGGCACGGACCGCATCATCTGGGACATGGGGCCGGACATCAACGTGGGCGCGGCCAACGCCGCACAGGCGCGGCTTGCCCAGCTCACCCATTCGATCTCGCTGGACTCCAACTCCTCCAACGGTGACGCCCACCGTGGCGCCTTCGAGACATTCGGCAACATCTACATGGATCGCTCGATTGAAGATTACTTCTTCTCCGACGTGATCCTGTTCTGGGGCTGCAACCCCATCGTCACCTCGATCCCGAACGCGCACTTCTTCACAGAGGCCAGGTACAATGGCTCGAAGATCGTCTGCATCGCGCCGGACTATTCGCCCTCTGCCATCAAGGCAGACCTGTGGGTGCCGCTGAGCCCCGGTACCGACGGCGCGCTGGCGCTGGCCGTCGCGCGCGAAATCGTCTAGGGGGGCCACGTCGACGAAGCCTTCGTGACCGAGCAAACCGATCTGCCGCTGCTGGTGCGCACCGACACCGGCAAGCTGCTGAGCGAAGCTGAGGTCAAGGGCGGCCGGACTGACCGTTTCATGATGATGGACAGGACGCGCGGTCCGATGACGGCACCGGCAAAGTCGCTGTCGCTGGGCGGGCTCGATCCGGTTCTCGATGTCAGTGAAACCATCAAACTGCCGGACGGCTCCATCGTGCCGGTGCGCTCGGTTTACTCGCTGCTGCGCGACCGGCTCCAGCCCTACACCTTCGAGGCAGTGTCGGAGATGACCGGCACACCGGTAAAGGTGATCGAGAAATTCACCCGCCTGTGCATTGAGGCCAAGGCACTGTCGAATGTGTCCGGCAGTTCGATGAACAAGTATTTCCATGGCAACCTGACCGAGCGCGCGATAATCCTGATCTGGGCGCTGCAGGGTCAGATGGGCAAGCCCGGCTCGGGCTATTCGGCCTTCGCCTTTCTCGCCAATGATGGCTGGGAAGACTATGTGTCCGGATTCCGCAACGCCGACCGGGCGAAGTTCGGCTGGGACATCGGCACCGGTCTGCTCGGCAAGCTTGCGGCCGGCGACACGGCGGAGATGTTCTTCAAGGACCTCGGCAACAACTCGTTCAAGGACATAGGCGGCAACCTGCCGATCTGGACCTCGTCGGCCATGTTCTGGCACATCCACGGCGGCGTGCTGGAGATGGCCGAGAATGCAGGTCAGTGGCTTCCGGACCTGAAGAAGCCGGTCAGGGACTCGGTGGTCGAAGCGCTCGACAATCACTGGGTGCCGGTGCAGCCGCCACGCGGCACCGACCCGCGCATCATGTTCCATTACTGCGCCAACCCGCTGCGCTCGGTGCGCGGCTCGCAGAAGTTGCTTGAGGTTCTGTGGCCCAAGCTCAAGCTCGATGTCACCATCGACTTCCGCATGAGCTCCACCGCCATGTGGTCCGACTACATCCTGCCTGCTGCTGCCTGGTACGAGACGACGGATCACAAGTGGGTGACGCCGCTGGTGCCGTTCAACCACGTTACCAACAAGGCCGTTGAACCACTGGGCGAGGCCAAGCCCGACTTCTGGATCTTCACCATGCTGGCCAAGCACATCCAGAAGCGTGCGCAGGAGCGCGGCCTGACCTCGGTCACCTCACACCTCGGCAAGACCATCAAGCTCGACAATCTCTATGAAGACATGACCATGTCGGGCCGCTTCCTGGAGGACGACACCGACAAGGCCGCCGGCGCCATCATCGATGCGTCCGCCAACCTGAGCCACGTCTCATGGGAAGAGCAGAAGGAAAAGGGGTATGCCCGATACAATGACATCGGCATCTCGCCG
>JAWVYF010000263.1:0-4026 GCA_033722845.1 Anderseniella sp.
ACAAAGGCTTCCAACAAGGCAAGCTCTGCCACCGCACCGGCCAAAAAGGCTGCCAAGAAATCGGCCAGCAAGGCCACCAAGACCGCTGCTGCCGCAAGCTCTTCGGCCAAGGCCTCCGTCAAGTCAGTGAAGGCCGCAGCCAAGCCTGCCTCCAAAACAGCAAAGAAGGCTGCCAAGTCGGTGGCCAAGTCAGCAGCCAAAACGGCCAGCAAAACTGCAAAGAAGGCCTCGAAAAAGGCAGCAAGCGCGGCCAACACAGCCGTTTCCACGGCCGAAGGTGCAGCGGCTGAAGTGCGCCAGGCATCGGTGCAGACCGCAGCGACGGCGGCGACTGCTGTCAAAACTGCTGCAGCTTCGGCGGGTGAGGGGGCTGGCAAGGCAGTCAACAACATGCCGCCTCAGGCAAAGTCCATGTCCACAATGTGGATGTTGGTGATGGCTGCCGCAGCGATTGGTCTGTTGCTGATTTGGGCCAGCGGCAAGGGCTGACAGCCAGCAAATTGCCCGGAATAAGTCTCATCGTTACCTGATTGTTAAGCATGATCAGGTTTTATCGGATATCAAGTGTGGCCGGTTTGAGCGGTCGCGTGTCCGAGCTTTGAGTGAGACAGTACATGGCGACATCAGGTACGCAGGGCGGCAGGGGTATTGGCGCTGCGTTGGCAGAGGGGCGTTCTGCGCTCGTCTCGACTGGCGTGTTCAGCTTTGTCACCAATCTGCTGATGCTGACCGGGCCGCTGTTCATGTTGCAGGTCTATGACCGGGTCCTGACCAGCGGCTCCGTGCCAACTCTCGTGGCACTGGTCACGCTGATTGCTGTCTTGTATGCGCTGTACGGCTTTCTGGAATTCATCCGGGCACGCCTGATGATGCGTGTGGGCCGCCTGGCCGACGAGAACCTGCGCCATCGTGCGTTCGACATTGCTCAATGGCATGCTCTGCAGGGTGATCCGCAGCTGCGGCTTGGGCCGATCAATGACATGATCACGCTGCGCCAGTTTCTGGCCGGGCCGGGGCCGTTTGCGTTCTTCGACATGCCCTGGGCGCCGGTTTATCTCGCGGTTATCTACATGCTGCACCCGGTGCTGGGCCTGGCATCGACCGTCGCCGTGGTGCTTCTGGCTGTGCTGGCCTATGTCAACAACCGGTTGATCCGGGTACCCACCGCTGAAGCCCACAAGGCCACAATGGCTGCGCAGACCATGTCTGAACAGGCATTGCGGAACGCGGAAGTGGCACGGGTCATGGGCATGACCCGCAACTTGCGATCGCGCTGGGCGGCACAGCAGCAGGAAGCACTTGAGGCCCAGACGCTGGCAACAGACCGTGGCGGCTTTTCGTCTGCCACCTCGCGAACGCTGCGGCTGATGTTCCAGTCCGGCATTCTGGCGCTCGGAGCGTGGCTGGCCATTCGCCAGGAGATTTCACCGGGCTCGATGATTGCTGCATCCATTATCATGTCGCGTGCACTTGCGCCGGTGGAGCAGGCGGTTGGTCACTGGCAGCCGTTTCTGAACTTCCGTTCGGCCTGGCAGCGGCTCACCATGCTGATGATGAAAACCCCTGAAGCGGCCGAACCCATGCCTCTGCCGGAGCCGGCAGGTCAACTCTCCGTGGAGGGGTTGACCGCATTCGTTCCCGACAGCGACAAGCCGATCATTTACAACATTGCCTTCGCGGTGAAACCGGGGACAGGCCTTGGCATCATTGGTCCGACCGGAGCAGGCAAGTCGACGCTGGCGCGTGCGCTGGTCGGCGTTTGGCCGCGCATCCGCGGCAAGGTCCAGCTGGACGGGGCTGACATACGGCAATGGGATCCGGACCAGCTCGGGCGGCATGTCGGCTACCTGCCCCAGGAGGTAGAGCTGTTCGACGGCACGATTGCCGAAAACATTTCCCGCTTCCAGCCTGAAGCAGAACCGGAGCAAATCGTACAGGCAGCGCGCCAGGCGGCGGTCCACGACATGATCGTACGCTTGCCGGATGGCTACAACACCCGGGTGGGCAATGGTGGACATCGCTTGTCCGCTGGCCAGCTGCAGCGTGTGGGCCTCGCCCGCGCCATGTATGGAGATCCCGTTCTTCTTGTACTGGATGAACCCAACGCCAACCTCGATGCTGAAGGTGAAGCCGCATTGGTGCAAGCGGTGCAAAACGCCCGCAATCGCGGTGCGACCGTTGTGGTTGTGGCCCACAGGCCAAGCGCGCTTGCAGCAATCGATACGCTGTTGATGCTGAAGGAAGGTCAGCAGATCGCTTTTGGCCCCAAGGAAGAGGTTTTGCAGGAGGTCCTGCAACCCCGCCGCCAGCAAGCCGCAGCGGCTCAGCAGCAAGGGCCCGCGGGTGCAGCGCCGCAGCGGCAGCCAGGCGTTGCCGTGGCGGCCCAGGCAGCGGCATCCGCACAGCCGCGGCCTGCAAGCCTTTCCACAACTGCGGAACTGTCGCTGGTGTCGAGGAAGGATAGCCGGCCATGAGCTCTCCAACCACGACATCTGCGATGCGGCGGTATCAGGTCGCCGGGTTTGCCGGCCTGTTCATCGTGCTTGGAAGCGTGGCCGGGTGGGCAGCCCTGTCAGAAATTCAGGGTGCAGTCATCGCACCGGGCAACATTGCAGTGGACGGGAACACCAAGCGCGTGCAGCACCGCGATGGCGGCATCGTTTCAGAAATCCTCGTCCGCGATGGCGACAAGGTGAAGTCTGGCGATCTGCTGATCAGGTTGGACGGCACCGATGCACGCGCCGAACTCGGCATCATTCAGGCCATCCGGTCAGAATGGCTTGCCAAGGCCGCACGGCTTCGGGCCCAACGCGATGGCGCAAGCGAAGTAACCTTCCCCACGGAATTGATAGAGCGAAAGGACGAGCAGGTCATTGACGACCTGCTGAACGGTCAGCGCCTCTTGTTTGCCTCGCAGAAGGCCTCTCTCGATGGCCGGGTAAACCAGCTCAAGGAACGCATTGAGCAGCTGCACAAGGAAATTGCCGGCGTTGAAGCTCAGCTTGCTGCCAAGCAGCAACAGAAGAAGCTTATCTCGCGGGAACTGAAAGCCATGCGCACGCTGCTCGACAAGGGGCTGGTGCAGGTGACCCGCGTGCTTGCGCTTGAGCGTGAGCAAGCCAGGCTGGAGGGTGAAACCGGCCAGCATGAGGCGCAGATTGCACGCGCCCGCGGACAGATTGGCGAGGTCAACGTTCAAATCCTGCAGCTGCGGGATGATGCGCTGACCACCACCTTGAGCGAGCTTCGTGAAGCCGAAGCCAAGATCGCCGAGTTCGATGAACGGCGCATTTCAGTGGCTGCCAAGCTGGGCCGGATTGAAATCCGCTCTCCGCGCGACGGGTATGTCCATCAGCTGGCCGTACACACCATTGGCGGTGTTATCGGGGCCGGTGATCCGGTGATGATCATCGTGCAGGAGGATGATCCTCTGGTGGTCGAGGCACAGGTGCGCCCACAGGACATTGACCAGGTCAGCGTGGGGCAGGACGCCATCATGCGGTTTCCAAATGCCTCGTCGTCGGTCACGCCACAGATCAGCGGCAAGGTGACTTTTGTCAGCGCCGATCTGAAGCAGCAGGCAGCTGATCAGCCGCCGTTTTATACCGTCAGGCTGCAACTGAAGGACGGTGAAGACGTTAAACTGGGGGGCCTGCAACTCAAACCCGGCATGCCGGCGGAAGCTCATATGCAGACCGATGGCCGCAGCCCCTTGAGTTATCTGCTGAAACCGTTTAGGGACCAGTTCAGCCACGCCTTGCGCGAGCGCTGATTCAGGTTTTCTGCCTGAGTGCCGCCGCTTTTTAGCGGCCTTGGGAGCCCGTAGCTCAGTTGGTAGAGCAACTGACTTTTAATCAGTAGGTCCACGGTTCGAACCCGTGCGGGCTCACCAAAAACCTCCAGCAATATCAGACCATTATTTTCCTCAATACTACAGGGGACGTTCTGAATCAGGAGCAGCAAAACGATTTTGAGCGCTTTATACAAGCGGGAGGTGGTTATGTGGGTGTCCATGCGGCCACCGAT
>JAWVYF010000264.1:0-3980 GCA_033722845.1 Anderseniella sp.
ACTCAATCTTGCACCATTGTTTTTATGTAATAGGCGCTCAATCGAGCGGCCCGTCCGGCGGTGACTGCACCCTTCCGCGCTCACCTGGCCTTGATTTTGGTCGAACAGCTTTACTCAGGGCTTCGCCCTTCGCGCCGTTCTCCATACCTGGATACCGGCGTCTCATATTGCTGCCCGTCCGCAAGCACCAGAGTTGTGCAGTACGCCCGGATTCCTCCGGGGGGCGGTGTCGGGTGCCCGTGAGATCAACAACGGGGCGTTACTCCCGTGCCTCCTTCACGAAACCATCCGGCCTGAACTCCGAAGACAGGAACGCGCGCTGTCTCTTCCTCCGAAGCAGGTGAAGTGACTATACTCCTATAGGAATTAAATGTCAAGCCTTGATTGATCCAGATCATGTGCCCCATCGACAAGCTGCCCCAATGTGATGCATGAGCCGGAGAAACCGGACATGGCATGGCGGAGGGAAGAACATGACAAGCAACGCGCAAGAAAGTGCAGACAAGCCGGTGGGCATGCCGGAGGTTCGTACAATCGAGTTCAGTGATCTCATGGCGGCGTTGTCTGCCGGGGTGAAGGATTTTCTCGCCGCCCCGATGTTCGGGTTGTTCTTTGGCGGGTTTTTCGCGCTGGGCGGACTGTTGATGGTGCTGTTCATAGCCAAGCTGGACATGCACTATATGATCTACCCGCTGGCGATTGCGTTTCCGCTGTTGGGGCCGTTTGCTGCCGTGGGCCTGTATGAGGTGAGCCGTGACATCAAGCAGGGCCGGGTGCTGACCTGGAAAGGTGTGCTGGCTTCGGTTTGGGCGCAGAAGGGCCGCGAGCTGTCGATAATGGCGTTCGTGACACTGTTTATCATGTGGGTCTGGATGTACCAGGTGCGCCTGCTGGTGGCGATCTTCCTTGGTCAGAAGTCGTTCTCGACGCTGGGCAGTTTTCTCGACATCGTCATTCATTCGCCCGAAGGGTTGAAGTTCCTTGCGGTGGGGCACGTGGTCGGTGCAGTGCTTTACGCAGTGCTGTTTACTGTCACCGTGGTGTCGATCCCGCTGCTGCTGGACCGGGAAGTGGACTTCGTGACAGCGATCATCACCAGCGTGAAGGCCGTGTTGAAGAACCCTGCTGTCATGCTGGTCTGGGCCCTGATCGTGCTGGTGCTCACGGCAGGTGCGATGGTGCCGCTGTTCCTCGGACTATTCCTTGTGCTGCCGGTGCTGGGCCACGCCACCTGGCACCTGTACGAACAGATGGTGTAGCCCGCCACGGCCTGAGCCGTAGCGGGCGAGTGCTGTTTCACGCAGCGATGATGTTGTGTTCCGGCCCGTACGGGAAGCCGGTGATGTTCTTTGCGCCATCCTTGCCAATGACGAGAATGTCGTGCTCGCGGTATCCGCCGGCACCGGGTTTGCCTTCCGGTACGGTGAGCATCGGCTCCATGGAGACAACCATGCCGGGCTCCAGTACCGTGTCGATGTCCTCGCGCAGCTCAAGACCGGCCTCGCGGCCATAATAGTGCGACAGGATGCCGAACGAGTGGCCGTAGCCGAAGGTGCGGTATTGCAGCACGTTCTCCTGGGCGAAGAAGCGGTTGATCTCTGCGGTGATGCCGGAGCAGGTCGCGCCCGGCTTTATGAGGCTGATGCCGAGCTCGTGGGCGGCGACGTTGACCTCCCAAAGGCGGCGCTCGGCCTTGGTCGGTTCGCCTATGAACAGCGTGCGTTCAAGCGCGGTGTAGTAGCCGGAGATCATCGGGAAGGTGTTGAGCGACAGGATATCGCCTTTTTCAAGCTTGCGCATGGTGACCGGGTTGTGGGCACCATCGGTGTTGAGGCCCGACTGGAACCATACCCAGGTATCGCGCATCTCCGAGTCCGGATGGCGCTCGGCAATGGCCAGTTCCATGGCGTCGCGGCCCGCCATGGCAATGTCGATTTCGCGCGCACCGACCTTGATGGCCTCGCGGATGGCATAGCCGCCGATATCGGCCACGTTGGCGCCGGAAGTGATCAGCCTGATCTCTTCAGCCGACTTCACCATGCGCTGCTTCATGGTTTCCTTTGCGATGTCCACGAAGTCCGGGCAGCCGAGGAAGGCGGTTGCCTTGTCGCGCTGGGCGAGCGTCAGGTGGTCGGCTTCGATACCGATGCGGCCACAGTCCTTGCCGCAGGCTTCCTTGACCGCGCGCCAGAAGTTGTCGCGCTGCCAGTCGGTATAGGTGATGTTGTCGCCGTGGCTGCGCCGCCATGGCTGGCCGGCGTCGATGTTGGCGGACACGGTGATGCAGGTGTCGTGCGTGACGACACACGCATAAGGCCGGCCGAAGCTGCAGTACAGGAAGCCGGAATAGTAGGCGATGTTGTGCATCGAGGTCATCACAACGGCGGGGATGTCGAGCCGGGACATGATGGCGCGCAGGCCCTTGAGGCGGCGGGCATATTCCTTGTGGGTGAAGGGCAGGGGTGCCTTCTCGCCGTTGTGGAAACGGAAGTAGTCGGGCCGCGAGGTGGCCGCGAGCAGGGATTTCGGGGTCTTCTTGAGCATGTGGCGTCTCCAATGTCGGTGTCCGGGCATTGGAGGTCTCGACCTGACGAAGTGCCCGAACGCAACACCCCGGCGTACAGGGCGCTACAATCGGACCTGTCTGGTCCTGGTGCCGGATTGGATGCGGACGACGCCATCGCCGCTCCGGCCCAGAATCTCAATTAGCAGAAGTGTTGGAGAAGTCAATCGGGTGAGTTGGGGACCGTGCCCGCTCAATTGTCATCCTCGGGCTTGTACCGAGGATCCAGGGCCGCAAAAGATGGACCCTCGGCACGAGGCCGAGGGTGACAGTGGTGTCTGTAGACCAGACTAGGCAGACGGCCTGTCGTCGTCCTTCTTTGCGTTGTCATCTTCCACGTCCGTGGCGTCGGCGCGCTTGGCGCGGTCGGCCATGAACTGGTCGAATTCCGCCTTGTCGCGGGCCTGGCGCAGGTTGTCGAGGAACGACTGGAACTCTTCGTATTCCTCTTCCAGACGGCGCAGGGTTTCTTCGCGGTAGTCGTCGAAGGCCCGGTTGCCCGAGGGCTTGAAGGCCGCACCGCCGCGATACCAGCGGCCCGGGCCGCGATCACGCATGTCCATGCCAAACTTGCCGCTATTGAAGGCCGCGACCTTGCCCTTGCTCCAGCATCCCATTCGTCCGCTCCACATCATGTATCCGAGAATTGCCAATCCGAGTGGCCAGAAGACCACGAAAGACACCACCATGGCGGCGATCCATGCGCCTTTTCCGTAGGTGTCCAAGCGTTGAACGACCGCGTTCATTGTTCGCCTTTCCGATTGATGTTAATGTTATTCACATTCACATACTTGGGCGGGTGATGTGGCGGAGTCAAGGCGGTGGAGATGAAAAACTTTCGCGTCTGCGCAAAAAATGGGGGTGTCAGGACCGGATGCCAAGCCCGTCCAGATAGATAAGCATATGGGATTCCAGCAGTTCTTCCGGTGAAATGGGCTGCTTGAAGGCCGCGCCATCGCCCCGGCCAAACAGCGATGCAACGCCGTGGCTGATGGACCAGATGTGGAGTGCAACCATCATGGCTGGTGGTTTGCGGTCTGCCGGCATGCCGGAAATCATGCCTTCAACGGCGAGGCGCAGGCCAGCGAACGTGGCGTCTGCCGCCTTCCTCAGTTCCGGATAGTCGGAAAAGTTGAGGCCTGATTCGAACATGGCGGAATAGTAGGCCGGGTTGTCACGGGCGAAAGTGAGATAAGCGCGGCCCATGGCCTTGAGCCGCTCGATCTCGTTGCTGGCGGGCTGGCTTTGTGCCTTGCCCATGGCCTCGCCAAAGGCGGCATACCCTTGCGTTGCCACATCGGCCAGCAAGGCCTCGCGATTTTCGTAATGGCGATAGGGCGCTGCCGGGCTGACGCCGGCATGACGCGCAGCTTCGGCAAAGGTGAAGCCGCCGGTGCCCTTGGATCCGATCAGGTCC
>JAWVYF010000265.1:0-3932 GCA_033722845.1 Anderseniella sp.
ATGATCGCCGAGCAGGATGAAACCCTGTTGACCGGCGAGGCGGCCAACGAGGTCAACACCCACATCGACATGATCCAGAAGGCTTTCAACGCCAAGCGTGGGTAAGACTTATTGGACTTCCACGGGCACATCCGTGCCTGCGGCCGTTCACGCACTGGCGCAATGACGGCGCTGCGCTTGTCTTGCTTGTGCTGCCACTCAGGGGGGCTGTCGCGGCCCGCCTCAGCTCTTCGAATTTCGGAATGAAAAAACCCGGCTCAAAGGCCGGGTTTCTACTGTCTGTGCTTGTGTGAGCCTGAAATCAGCCCAGGAAGTCAAACTTCTTCTTGAAGCGGCTGACGCGGCCACCACGGTCGACCAGGTTGGCGTTGCCGCCGGTCCAGGCCGGGTGGGTGGACGGGTCGATATCGAGCTGCAGATTGTCGCCTTCAGCGCCCCAGGTGGAACGGGTCTGGAAGGTGGAACCGTCGGTGTTGGTCACCGTGATCATGTGGTAATCGGGGTGCAGGTCTTTTTTCATCGTCTCAACATCTTTCCAAACAACACCATCCGCCTTGCGCCACTCAAGTGGGCGGTCTAAGAGGCCGGATGCGGGGGTAACTGGCAAATCCGGCGTGGTCTATACATGACATGTGCTGGCAGCGCAACCGTTGCCGGGGTGTGGCACCGGGCCACGTTAGCGGATGCCTTGCAGGGCCGTGCCTGGCACGGGTAAGGTGCGCGCCAAAACAGCAAGAACGGTTTGACAGGCGGGGAACAGCATTGAGCAGCAACGAAGCCCGGGCACCAGCGGCAGCCACGCCGGTGGGAGAAACGACCGGCGGCAAGAGTGCGCCGGGAGGGCGGCCCAAGTCCCGCAACCTGAAGCCGCTTTCGCGGCTTATGCCGTACCTGTTCCGGTACCGCAGGCAGATGCTGGCAGCAGGCGTTTTCCTGGTGCTGGCGGCTGCCTCCACGCTGGTGGTACCGGTGGCGGTGCGCCGGGTCATCGACAACGGCTTTTCCGGCGAGAACGCGGCGTTCGTCGACCAGTACTTCTCGGTGATGATGCTGGTGGTGGCGGTGCTGGCGGTGTCGTCGGCGGGGCGGTATTACTTCGTGACCTGGATTGGCGAGCGGGTGACGGCGGATTTGCGCGATGCCGTGTTCGCCCACCTGTTGAAACTGTCGCCATCGTTTTATGACGAGGCCCAGTCGGGTGAGGTGCTGGCGCGGCTGACGGCGGACACCACTCAAGTCAAGAACGTATTCGGCTCGACCGTGTCGGTGGCGCTGCGCAATATCGTGATGCTGACCGGTGCCATTACCATGCTGATGGTGACCAGCCTGAAACTGTCCGGCATGGTGCTGCTGGTCATTCCGCTGATTGTGCTGCCGATGGTGATCTTCGGGCGCAAGGTGCGCGCGCTGTCGCGCCGGGCACAGGACACGCTGGCGGCCTCGGCGGCGACCGCGCAGGAATCGCTCTATTCGGTGCAGGCAGTTCAGGCGTTTGGACAGGAACCTCGCATAGAGCAGAAGTTTCATGTTGCCACGGAAGAGGCGTTCGTTGCGGCGGCTGAGCGTGCCAGGGGCCGGGCGTTGCTGACCGCAGCGATCATCTTCCTGGCCTTCGGTGCGATCATCGGCATCTTGTGGTATGGCGCGCAGGAAGTGCTGGCCGGCGACATGACGCCGGGCACGCTGGGGCAGTTTTTGCTGTATGCCGCGTTTGCCGCCGGGGCCATGGGTTCGCTGTCGGAAGTGTGGGGTGAACTGCAGCTGGCGGCCGGTGCGGCGGAAAGACTGTCCGAGCTGCTGGACACAGAGCCTGCCATTGCCGATCCCTCTGCTGCTACCGTGATGCCGGAGCCGGCGCAGGGGGCGGTTACCTTTGAAGACGTGGTGTTTGCCTACCCGACACGGCCCAACGAACCGGTGCTGCATGGGCTCGATCTCAGGGTCGAACCGGGCGAAACGGTAGCCATTGTCGGGCCTTCGGGAGCGGGCAAGTCGACGCTGTTCAGTCTGATCCTGCGGTTCTATGATCCGCAAACGGGCGTGGTGCGGCTGGACGGCGTGAACGTGGCAGATGTCAAGCTGGCCGACCTGCGCGAGCGCATTGCGCTGGTGCCGCAGGACACGGTGATCTTTTCCGCGAACATTCTTGAAAACATCCGCTTCTCGCGGCCCGATGCCAGCGATGAGGAAGTTCTGGAAGCGGCCCGGCTGGCGCGGGTGGACGAGTTCGCCAAGCGGCTGGGTGACGGGTTCAACACCCATGTAGGCGAGCGCGGTGTGACGCTGTCTGGCGGGCAGCGCCAGCGGGTGGCCATCGCGCGAGCGGTGTTGCGGTCGGCGCCGCTATTGCTGCTGGACGAAGCGACCAGTGCGCTGGATGCCGAGAGCGAGCAATATGTACAGGCGGCATTCGAGGAGTTGATGAAGAAGCGCACCACGCTGGTGATCGCGCACCGGCTGGCGACTGTGCGCAATGCCGACCGGATCGTGGTGCTGGATGGTGGCAAGGTGGTGGCCACCGGTACTCATGCGCAGCTGATGAAGAAGGGCGGGCTTTATGCGCGCCTCGCCAAGCTGCAATTCAACGAATAGCCTCCAGACCATGCTCAACGCACTAACACTGATTCTCGTTTGCCAGCTGGCAGGCGAGCTGTTGTCGGCGTGGGCGGGGCTGCCTGTGCCGGGACCGGTTATCGGCATGGTGCTATTGTTCGTGTACCTGATGGTGCGTGGCGGAATTTCAGACAACATGGCGATGACGGCGGACGGGCTGCTACGGCACTTGTCGCTTCTGTTCGTGCCGGCCGGTGTGGGCGTGATGTTGCATTTCAAGCTGCTGGAGAAAGACGGGCTGGCGGTAGCGGCCGCGCTGGTGGTGAGCACGCTGGTGGCGATCGCGGTGACCGGCTGGGTGATGGCAAAGCTGTCCGGCAGGGGGCGGCCATGACGGACCTGCGCGATATCTGGGTCTATCTGTCGGCCAGCCCACTGCTGCATCTGACGCTTACGCTGGTGGCATTCCAGGCCGGTTCATGGGTGTACGAAAAGGCGGGTAGGCATCCGCTGTTAAACCCTGTCCTGCTGGCAGTGATTGTGGTGGTGGGCGTGTTGCTGGCAACCGGCACAAGCTATGCGGACTATTTCGAAGGTGCGCAGTTCGTACACTTCCTGCTCGGGCCGGCTACGGTGGCACTGGCCATTCCGCTGTACCGGCAATTCGAGAAGGTGCGCCGGTCCGGCGTGGCGATCATGGTGTCGATCCTTGCGGGATCGCTGGCGGCAATTGGCACGGCGCTGCTGGCCGGCTGGATGATGGGCGCCTCACGCGACACGCTGATTGCGCTGGCGCCCAAGTCTGTCACGGCGCCGGTTGCCATGGGTATTACCGAACAGCTTGGCGGGTTGCCATCGCTGACAGCCGTGCTGGTGATCCTGACCGGCATTGTGGGTGCGATGCTGGGACCGCTCGTTCTCAACCTGATCGGGGTTCGCGACTGGGCAGCAAGGGGGCTGGCCATGGGCACTGCCAGCCACGGCATCGGCACGGCACGGGCGCTGCAGGTGAGTGAGGTGGCGGGCGCGTTCTCAGGGTTGGCGATGGGGCTGAATGCTCTGGCAACGGCGATACTCCTGCCGCTCATCTGGCAGCTGTTGTTTTAGAAGGTCTTGTGTCCCGGTCGAAGTTGCGCTTCTGGATTGTTTTATAGCTTGGTGCAAATCTTGCGCATCGCGTTCGCTCTACGTGCGATTTGCACGCGCCTGTTGTTTCACCCTTTCGAATTCTTCGCGTTGGCGGGCGAGCTCTTCCGGGTCTGCGCGATCAGGGTTGGAATAGTCCCACTTCCAGGAATGGTCGGCGTCCCATTCAAGCGGTGAGGTGAGCGTGGTGCGCGGGCCGGTCGCGGTTTCCAACAGGTCTAGGGCCAGGGCCA
>JAWVYF010000266.1:0-3931 GCA_033722845.1 Anderseniella sp.
CGGGTATCGCTTTGCCGACTTCGGCACAAGCCGCATCATGGTTCGTGAAGCAGACGGCTTCACCACCGAGTTCGACGCCGAGCTTCAGACCCATGCCATCGTGTTCGGCGTGACCTACGCCTTCGGTCTACGGAACTGAAAAGGGCCGGAGCACAAGCCCCGGCCCTCATTGTGCAGTCCCGGTAAGCCTGCGCTTAGTTCTTTGACTTGTCGACCAGCTGGTTTGCTGCGATCCACGGCATCATGCCACGCAGCTTCTCGCCGACTTCCTCGATCTGGTGAGCATCGTGCAAGCGGCGGGTCGCCTTGAAGCGTGCCTGACCTGCCTTGCATTCCTGCATCCACTCGGAGGTGAACCGGCCGGTCTGGATGTCGTGCAGTACGCGCTTCATCTCTGCCTTGGTTTCCTCGGTGATGATGCGCGGACCGGACATGTACTCGCCCCACTCCGCCGTGTTCGAGATCGAGTAGTTCATGTTGGCGATGCCGCCTTCATAAATCAGGTCGACGATCAGCTTCACCTCGTGCAGACACTCAAAGTAAGCCATTTCCGGTGCATAGCCAGCTTCCACCAGCGTCTCGAAGCCAGCACGGATCAGCTCGACCAGGCCACCGCACAGCACAACCTGTTCACCGAACAGGTCGGTTTCACACTCTTCCTTGAAGGTGGTCTCGATGACGCCCGAGCGGCCACCGCCCACGCCACAGGCATAGGACAGCGCCAGATCGTGCGCGTTGCCGGAGGCATCGTGGTTGATGGCGATGAGGCACGGCACGCCGCCACCTTTCAGGTATTCGCCACGCACCGTGTGGCCGGGGCCCTTCGGTGCAATCATCACCACGTCGATGGTGTCCTTCGGCTCGATCAGCGAGAAGTGCACGTTAAGACCGTGAGCAAAGGCAATTGCCGCACCGTCCTTGATGTTGCTTTCGATGTCGGCCTTCCAGATGTCGGCCTGCAGCTCGTCCGGAGCCGCCATCATGATCAGGTCGGCCCAGGCAGCGCCCTCGGCCACGGTCATCACCTTGACGCCATCGGCTTCAGCCTTCTTCGCGGTGGCGGAGCCGGCACGCAGGCCGGTTGCAATTTCGCTGACACCTGAGTCCTTGAGGTTCAGTGCGTGCGCACGGCCCTGGGAGCCGTACCCCACGATGAGCACCTTCTTGCCCTTGATCAGGTTCACATCTGCATCACGATCATAATAAACACGCATCGGTTTAATCCTTTTCCTGTTGCGTTTCGTTGGTCTACTCGCCCACGCCATAAAGCGTGAGAAACTGTTGTGCCGCGGCCTTGGCCTCACGGCTGATCTGTTGCGGCCTCGTTAACGGCCGGTCGCCCAGCAGCGCGCGGATCTGCACATCGCGCACCACCAGACCGAAGAACGTTCGAAATGCCTCTTCGGTATCGTCAAAGCTGACAAGCCCTGCCTCGCGCGCCATCTCCAGCACCGGTTTGACCCGCTGTCCGATGGCAAACCGGCCATTGTCGAGTACGGTCTGCCCCAAAGCGCTCTTGGCCGACTTGGCATGTGCCACAGCAAGCGAATTCAGCGCGATGGATACCTCACCCGTCAGCACGGTGAGCCAGCTTTCGGCAAAGTCGGCAAGCAGCACCTCGAGGCCTGGCCGGTCGAGGTCAGTGCGCTGAGGCGACGGCAGCCGCACCTTCGAGGCCTGCCAGCGCACCGTTGCCGCCAGCAGCCCATCCCGGTCGCCGAACCAGTTGTAGAGGGTTTCTTTCGAGCAGCTGGCCTTGCGGCAGACCTTGGCCATGGAAAAGCTGTCGCCCTCTTCCACCATCAAGGACAGCACCGCATCCAGCACCTCACGTTGGCGCAAGGAAAACGCCTCGCCATCAGCGCGTTCTTGCTCGCGCTGCGATGCCTGTGCTGCCGCTGCTACCGCCACTGACTGACCACTCCGTAACGCCGTACCGTACCGTACAGTACGGCACTTCTATCGGGTCGGTGGGATGATCGCAAGAGGCAAGTTGAGGTGCCTTACATCAGCCACCAGAACCAGATGGCCGGCACCGCCAGTACGATCACCAGCAGCTCCATGATGAAGCCCATCCGCGCGTAGTCAGTGAAGTGATAGCCCCCCGGCCCCATGACCAGCGTGTTTGACTGATGTCCGATTGGCGTCAGAAAAGGTGCCGCAGCGCCGATTGCCACGGCCATGAGGAAGCCGTCGACGTTCGCCTCCAGCCCTTGCGCTACTCTCGCCGCAATCGGTGCCATGAGGATGGCCGTGGTTGCATTGGGGATGATGTCGGATAACCACATGGACACGGCCATCACGAGCGCCAGCACCGCCCAGACCGGCAGGTCGCCGGCCGTTGATATGATCCCGTTTGCGATCAGCCCTGTCCCACCCGAAGCATCCAGCGCCTGCCCAATGGGGATCATCGCCCCGAGCAGCACAATGACCGGCCACTCGATGCCGGAGTACACTTCATTGATCGAGATACAGCGGGTCAGCACCAGCACCACGCAAGCGGTGACGAAAGCCACCGGCACAGCTACCCAACCAAACGAGGCCGCGGCAATTGCAGCAGCAAAGATAACCGCCGGCAGAAGTGCCCGCGTGCCTCCCTGCAGGGGTTGCAGGCCACGGTTGGCCAGCACCATGCACCCCAGCGAGCGCAAAGCCACGTCCATTTGTTCAGATTCACCCTGCATCAGCAGGACGTCGCCAGTTCGGAATTTCACATTCTTCAGCCGGGCGGTGGGCGACTTGCCCTCGCGCGACACGGCCAGCAGGTTCACCCCGTAGCGTGCGTGCATTCGCACCGCCCGCATAGACCGGCCTTCAAGCACCGAGTCCGGCATCACCACGGCCTCGACAATGCGCACTTCGTCGGAGCGCAGCCGGTCATTGCTGGCTTCAGGCGTACCCAACTTGGCAAGCCGCTTGCCATCCGCCAGCGGGTTTATGATCACCGGGTCACCTTCGATGATCAGCATGTCACCGGCACGGAATCGCTCGCGCCCCGCAGGCGCCAGCCGCCGCTGCCCGTTGCGGATGATGGCCAGAACCGTCACTTCATTCTCGCAGGCCGCTTCCAGTTCGCGCACCCGCGTGCCGACCAGGGGCGAACCGTCCGGCAAGGCGGTTTCAAAGCTGTAGCTCTCCACGCCCGACAGGCCGGTCTGGCGGCGTGGCACAATGCGCTCCGGCAACAATCGCCACCCGGCAAAGACCAGGTAGATGATGCCGCCGACGCACACCACCAGGCCGGCTGGTGCAAAGTCGAACATCTCGAACGGCTTGCCGGTAATATCCTGCCGGAACGTGGAAATCACGATGTTGGGCGGCGTACCGATCAGCGTCACCATGCCGCCCAGCAGCGTGGCGAAGCTTAATGGCATCAGCACCAGCGATGGCGAGCGCCGGGCCTTGGCTGCATTGCGCAAGGTGACGGGCAACATCAACGCCAATGCGCCCACGTTGTTCATGAAACACGACAGGAATGCCCCGAGCGAACTGGCAGCCGCCACCTGCATTGTGGTGTTGCGCCGGGTTGGCGCCAGAAAGCGCACGAGATAGTCGACCAGCCCGCCATTCTGCAGTGCACGCGAGATGATGAGCACGGCCGCCACCGTTATGACAGCCGGATGGGCAAAGCCTTCAAAGGCCGCGATGGCCGGCACGACACCAGCGTACACACCACATAGCAGTGCGATCACGGCAACGATGTCATAGCGGACACGGCCCCACAGGAACATCGCCATGGTCGTGGCGATGATCGCAAACACGATCACCTGTTCAATGGTCATGTATGTGGACCCGCATCATCTCGCCAGCCGTCCGCTGTCACTTCATGCTAGGGGTCAGATGCAGCTTGTGCAACGGCGATGGCACCAGCCCGCCAACCATTGCGGCAAATATCGCCCGCCCGCCGGCAGGCATCGCGAACCAGCGCCAA
>JAWVYF010000267.1:0-3929 GCA_033722845.1 Anderseniella sp.
GCGTTGATCCTCGATACCGGTGGCGGCGTGGCAAAGGCCCTGCCGCATCTTGGGCCTGATCCGTTCTTCGTGCTGAACTCGGATTCGTTCTGGGTCGATGGCCCGGCCCCGGCCTTGCACCGCATGCGCGACGCGTGGAACGATGCCACGATGGACTGCCTGCTTCTGCTTGCCCGCAAGAACCGCTCGACTGGTTTCGATGGCCCCGGGGATTTCGACATGGATGACACCGGGCGGCTGACGCGCCGGTCTGGCGAAACCGCTGAACATGTCTATGCCGGAGCCTACCTGGTTCACCCTCGCCTGTTCAGGGACGCTCCCGAGGGTGCATTTTCAATGAACGAACTGTGGAACCGGGCACTGGCTGAAGGCCGCCTGCATGGCCTTGTTCACGATGGCTGGTGGCTGCACGTGGGCACGCCCGATGCCATCGCGCTGGCAGAAGACAAACTCAGGCAACTGGGGCAGCCATGAGCGGCACCCGGTCGCCGGCAGTTTACAACATCCCGCCAGATGTCGAGTTCCTGCGTGCCCTTGTCCGGGCCATTCTCGAGGGTCGCTTGTTCGGTGAAGCCGCGCCCGACAGCATGGCGCTTTCACGATGGACCATCATGCTACCAACGCGCCGGTCCGTGCGGGCCTTGCGGGAAACCTTCATGCAGGTTGCCCCCGGTGAAGCACGCATGCTGCCGGTCATTCGCGCCCTTGGTGATGTGGACGAGGACGAGCTGATCATTCATGCCGGGGCCAGCGAGATTGAGCTTCCGCCCGCCGCATCTGATCATCAGCGCCAGTTCATGCTGGCCGGCATGGTGCGCGAATGGGCTGTGACAAATCCTGCCAGTCACGCGGCGCAAATCGTCAGCGGCTCTGTGGCCCAGGCGCTGCGCATGGCTACATCGATGATGCAGCTCATAGACCATCTCGACAACGGCGACATCAGCCTGGCCGATGTGCCGGCCGCGTTGTTGAACGATAGCGAGCTGCCGTTGCACCACGAAGAAGCCATAGGCTTTCTCTCGATCATTGCCGAGCGCTATCCGGCAGCGATGAGGGATGCCGGGCTGCTCGGCCCTGCAGAACGCCGCGCGAGATTGTTGCGCCTCGAGGCGGAACGCCTTGCCGCCAACCCGCCGGATGCCCCGGTGATCGCGGCCGGCTCAACCGGGTCATTGCCCGCGACTGCAGCATTGCTGCACACGGTTGCCTGCCTGCCACAGGGCTGCGTTGTGCTGCCGGGTCTCGACACCAGCCTTGATGAGGAAAGCTGGCAGGCGCTGGGTGAACAGCATCCGCAGTTCGGCTTGCGCGAATTGCTGCACCTGTTCGGCATAACCCGCGATGATGTTCAGGCCTTGCCTGGCATCGCGCGGCGAGACGATGGGAAACCTCGCGTCCGGCTGGCAAGCGAGTTGATGCGCCCGACTGAAACGACTCACAAGTGGCACGACCTGCGTGAGCACAAGCCGACGCTTGAACAGGCCTGCCGGTCGATCCGCTGGCTGGAAGCACCGGACATGCGCGAGCAAGCCCTGATGATCGCATTGGCCATGCGCAAGGCGTTGCACGAGGACAGGCGCTGTGCCCTGATCACACCCGACCGGCAGCTGGCCCGCCGTGTGTCAGCTGAACTTGCACGCTGGAACGTCCACGTGGATGACAGTGCCGGCGAGCCATTGTCGATGCATCCAGCGGGAGTATTCTTCGAACTGGTATCGGCGGCCAGCTTGCCCGATGCCGCGCCGGAATCAGTGGTGGCCTTGTTGACGCATCCGCTCATCGGTGAGGCGCTGGCCCCTGATGATGACCCGCGTCTGCTTGCCCGCGAACTGGAGATCGCGGTGTTCCGGCAGCTGCACGAGGGTCACCGCCTGCACAACCTGACCGCCGGGCTTGCCCGTGCCCGTGAGGTGGCGGGCGGGCAACATGCCGATCCGGCGCTCAAGCGCATCGCCGAGTCGGGTCGCTGGCCGGTGCTGGAGGCATATGCGGCACGCCTTGAGGCATTGTTCAATGGCGTGTGCGGGCTTGCCTCATCTGTTTCGCCGCATCCGCTTAAGGACATGCTGCACGCCCACATCACGCTGGCCGAGGCGCTCGCCAGTGATGGTGAGGATACACCGCAGCGCTTGTGGCTGGGCGAGGCCGGGCAGGCATTGTCGAGCCTGTTGCGGGCCTTGCTTGACGAAGCCGATGCTGCGCCGGCCATGCCGCTGGCTGACTATTGCACCTGGATTGCCGATGGCTTGCGCCAGGTGCCGGTGCGCCGGCGCTTTCCGCTGCATCCCAGCTTGTCGATCCTCGGGCTGCTTGAAGCGCGCCTGGTACAGCCGGATATGGTCATTCTCGGTGGGCTCAATGAAGGTGTCTGGCCCGCCGCCGCCGATCCGGGGCCTTGGCTGTCACGCCCGCAACATCAGATGCTCAAGCTGGCCTTGCCGGAACGCCGCCTCGGCCTTGCTGCGCACGACTTTGCCCAGAGCCTGTGTGCAGGCGAAGTGGTGCTGGCCTGGACCCGAAAGGCAGGCGGCACGCCCCTTGTGCCGTCGCGCTGGCTATTGCGGCTCAATGCGGTTTTGCAAGCCGCTGGCCTCAAGGATGCCGCGCAGCCTGATGAGACGCTGGCGGCAATTGCACACCAGCTCGACAAGCGAGGCAGCGCGCAAGGCTTGCCCGTTGAGCCACCCGAGCCGAAGCCGCCGGTTTCGAGCCGGCCAAAGCGGTTGTCCGTCACCCGCATCGCAAGGCTGCTGCGCGACCCGTACTGGGCCTACGCCTACTACGTGCTGGGGCTGCGGCCCCTGCCTCCGCTGGGCCGTGTGCCGGGACCGGCCGAGCGGGGCCAGCTTGCCCACAAGGTGGTAGAGCGGTTTGCGCGGGAATATCCCGATGCCATGCCGGACAACGCAGCTGAAATACTGTGTGCCATGGCTGAGGAAGAAACAGCACGGACCGTGCCTGACGCCGCACTTCGCACCATCTGGGGTATCCAGCTGGCCCGTGCGATGGACTGGTTTGCCGGGCGTGACAGCCAGCTGCGCGAGACGGTGCAGAAGATTCATGTCGAGATTGATGGCCGGCTTGATGTGCCCATCGGCAGCGAGACCTTCACGATCTCCGCCAAGGCCGACCGGATCGATGAGTTGACCTCCGGCAACGCCCGTATCATCGACTACAAGACCGGCACGGCAACATTCTCGAAGAAGACGGCACAGAACTACTCGCCGCAACTCGATCTTGAAGGCTGGATCCTGCAGGAAGGCGGGTTCAAGGGTATTGCCCCGCAAACTGCGAGCGAGTTGATGTACATCCGGCTGTCGGGCGGGCACCCGCCTGGCGAATTGATAGAGTCGAGGGATCAGAAGTTCCCCACCCCTGACCGGATCGAAACTGCTGCCAGCGGTTTCCGGCAGTTGATGGCGAGCTACCAGCGCCCCGAACGTGGCTATCCTGCGCGGACCGGTGATGAAGCCTGGGGGCGCCGGTCAGACTATGATCACCTGTCCAGATGGCGTGAGTGGGGGCTGGGCAGGGATGGCTCTGGCGAGGGGGACAGCGAATGAGCCCGGCGCCAATAACCCGCGAGGACATAGAACGCGAAGCTTCCGGCAAGCAGCATCTTGCATCTGCGCCAGATGTCTCGTCGTTCGTGCTCGCCAATGCAGGGGCTGGCAAGACCCACCTGCTGGTTGGCCGGGTCATCCGGCTGATGCTGGAAGGCGTCCAGCCGGAGCGCATCCTGTGCCTGACCTACACCCGCGCTGCCGCTGCGGAGATGTCCGAACGCCTGTTCCGGACGCTCGCCAGCTGGGTGGCGCTGGACGGCGAGCAGGCGCTGTCGATGATCGATTCCGAGGTGCCCGAGGTGATGGTCCTCGACCTCAAGATGCCCGGCATCGACGGCCTGCAGGTGCTGCGCCAGGTCAAGA
>JAWVYF010000268.1:0-3900 GCA_033722845.1 Anderseniella sp.
GCATCATCTCGCGGACGATTTCCGCCGCCCGCATTTCGTGGGCCGGGTTCAGCACCGACCACACGAACGAGATGGCCACGGTGCTGATGCCCTCGTCGATGAACAGCTTGCACGCGGCACGTACATCTTCCTCGTTCATTGCGGTGCGGATGTCGCCATTGGACAAGACCCGCTCGCGAACGCCCTTGCGCAGGTAACGCGGCACCAGCATTTCCGCCGGGGGATATTCCGGATCGTACCGGTATCCGTCTTCCTTGTGGCCCAGCCGGATCTCGATTGAATCCTCGTGCCCTGCCGTACAGATCAACCCGGTCTTGGCGCCCTTGTGCTGGATCAGGGCGTTCAGGCCCACCGTCGTGCCGTTGATGCACAGGTCGCAGTTGCTGACGATCTCGCCGGCGCTCAGGCCAAGGTCTTCGGTGATCAGCTTCAGGCCGTTTTCGATGGCCCGCGTCGGGTCATCAGGCGTCGACAACGCCTTGTAGAGATGAACCTTGCCGGCCTTGTCAGCCAGAACGAAGTCGGTGAAGGTGCCGCCGGCATCAATGCCCAGTCTGTATTGCGTACGCATTGGAATTACTCCGTCTTATCCGTTGATGACCATGTGCGGGGAGAAGTGCTTGCTCATGCCGCCTTCCCTCCCCGCGCGCGCAACGCGTTGGTGGCATCGATGTCCACCGCCAGGGTCTTCTCATCGGATATGATGACGCCGTAATCCTCCTTTGCTCCCTTGATTGAAACCAGGCCGTTCTTGACGTCCCAGACCACCTTGTCGACAGGGCGTTCAAACGGATTGCCGTAACCGCCGCCACCCGGGTTCTTGTTCTTCACCCAGTCGCCCGGCTTGATCACGTCAATCACGTTGTCGCGCAGCGTCTTCACCTCGCCATTGCGGCAAATGTCCAGGCTGCCGACCTTGGGGTCCACGAACGCCGACTTGGCCCCTGCTGCTCCGACGGCGGGAATGCGCCGCCCCTCACCAAACATGATGAAGGTCATGTCGTCGTTGAGCGGCTCAACCTTCCATGCCGTGCCCGACCCGCCACGGAACTTGCCCGCCCCGCCGCTGTCGGTCATCAGCGAGTATTCGTGAATGATGATCGGGTACGAGTACTCGAGAAGCTCGATGTCGCCCGAGGTCAGCGCGCCGAAGCAACACTCCGGCCCACAGGCATGCCAGCCATCCTGTTGGGGTGTGGCGCCTGCACCGGAAATGATCGTGGCCAGCACCATGGTGACGTATTCCTCGTCATGGCGCTTGTCCCAGCCGGCAATGTTGAGGCCGTTCGCATGCCCCCACGAGGCCGCAACCTTTGACGGCACCGCCTTTTCGAAGGCAAGCCGCACCGCATCGGTCAGCGTTTCCATGGGTGTGGTGGTGCAGTTCATGTGCGGGGCCGGTTCCTTGGCGTTGCACAAGGTTCCGTGTGGTCCCATGTTCACGCTCACGCACCGGTAGAGCCCTTCATTGTAGGGCGGCGGCAACTGCGCAAACATCATCAGGCCGAGGTAAACGCCAGAGTACGAATTGCCTTCGTAGGAATTGATGAAGTACGGCACCTGGGGCGGCGAGTTGATCTCGATATGGCAACTGTCACCCTTGATGGTGACCTTCGCCTCGATGTCCATGTCACCGAAACCGTGCCCGGCATCTTCCAGCACAGCCATGCCTTCATAGGTGCCATCGGGCACCGACTTGATGAGGCTGCGCATCTGGCGTTCAGCCATGTCGAGCAACTCGTCAATGCAGGCCTGCACCATCTCCAGGCCATACTTGTCCACCAGCGCCAGCAGGTTTCGCTCGCCAACCTGACACGCACCGATAAGGGCGTTGAAGTCGCCCTCCTGGTCGCGCCGCGCGCGCATGTTCATCAGGATCATGTTGAGGATGTCGTTGCGCGGCACGCCCTTGTCCCACAGCTTGATGGGGGGAATGCGCAAACCCTCGGCGTAGATTTCCTTGGCGTCCGGGTTGTAGCCCGCCGGCACCGGGCCGCCGATATCCGTCAGGTGGCCCTTGCACACCGTCCAGAACACCAGCTCACCCTTGTAGAACACCGGCTTGTACATGCAGGTGTCGATCGAGTGACCGCCGCCGAAGGTCGGGTCATTCTGCAGGATCAGGTCACCTTCGTGAATTTCGCCATCGAAATACTTGTCGACGGCTTTCATCGCCGGAATGAGCGAGCCGAGGTGGATCGGAATGTCCTGGCCCTGCAGGATCATCTCGGGCGTGGCGTTGAACAGCGCCGTCGAATAGTCGTGCGCCAGGTTGAATACCGATGAGCGCGCCGTCTTTTCCAGTGACAGGGTCATCTCGCGCTGTGTGGTCTCCAGCACACCGCGCACCACCGAAAGGGTAATCGGATCGACCTTCACCTTTTTCTTGCTGCCCTTGGCGGCCTGCTTCTTTTTGCCTGCCTTCGCCTGAACCTTGCTCATGCGTTTGCCTCCATCACCATGCAGGTGCATTGGTGCACCACTGCTGATGAAAGCGTATGGCAGTGCCGGCCCGCCGGTCTTGACACTGAATGAACCGGAGTTTGTCGCGGAGTGCACTGTGCGTTTACGCCGTTGCGTACCGCTGAAAGGCAACCTAAGCTTTCTGCCAAGGGAGTGTGTTGCCCATGAAAAGTATCATCACAACCCAGGGTGTGACCCCGGCCAGCCGCAGCCGGCACTGGCACCAGGCCATTGCCGAAACCTATTTTCCGCTCGACATCCAGTTTGCCGAGAGTGACCGGTTCAACGGTGAACTGGTCAACTGGCGTCTGGGAGACGTGTCCTTGTCGCGGCTCACCGCGCAAGGCACCATGTACCGCCGGATGCCGCGCCACCTTGCCAACGAGACCGCCGAAGACTTCCTGATCACCGTGCCGGCGCACGCTGAGGTCCACTTCTCCCAGTGCGGCAAGGACGTGCGTTGCACGCCGGGCGGTTTCATCATTGAACGCTCGGATGAGCCTTACGAATTCTCCCACGCCGCAGCCGCCGACCTGTGGGTGGTCAAGGTTGGCGCTTCCGCACTGGCGGGCCGCATCCGTGCGCCCAACAGGTTCTGCTCGCTCCAGTTCGACGCCACCAATGGTGCCGGAGGTCTGTTCGTCGACATGCTGCATCACATTCCGCAACGCTTCGATGCCATGACCGATGAAGTCCGTTCGACCGTCGGGCAGCAACTTGTCGACCTTCTGGTGTTGTCGCTGCATGCCGATGAACGCACGCTCACCTCCGGCAACTCCTCCGTGCGCGAAGCCCACCTCACCCGCATCGAAAGCTTTGTGCGCAGTTGTCTGGGTGACCGTGACCTCGACCCGGAGACGATCGCTGCCGCATGCGGAATCTCGACCCGCTACCTGCACGAGCTGTTTCGCGACACCAACCAGACCCTGGGCCAGTGGATCCGCGACCAGCGTCTCAATGCCTGCCGGGAAGACCTGCGCGATCCGGCAAATCGTCAAACCATTGCGGAGATCGCCTACCGCTGGGGTTTCTCGGATCAGGCTCAGTTCTCGCGCAGTTTCAGGGCCCATTTCGGTCTTTCACCAAAGGAGTTCCGGGCCGGTGCGCGGCAGCAATGAGTATCCACTGCGCACCCGGCCGTGATCGTTTTCACCGCCGGGACAGCTTCCAGGCCGACGGCAGCAGCAATGCAGCCAGCCCCAGCTTGACAGCTTCAGCCGGCAGGAACGGCACAACGCCCAGCGTGACCGCCTTCTCGAGCCCGGTAAAACCGGCCAGCCAGCCAACGCCCAGCCCATAGATCACGAGCAGGCCGGCGGTCATCGCCACCAGCGTTGTCCCCACGTTGCGGCCAAACCCGCGATCAGCCAGCGTCCCAACCACAAAGGCTGCAACCAGGAAACCGGCGAGATAGCCGCCAGTCGGACCAGCCATGTA
>JAWVYF010000269.1:0-3887 GCA_033722845.1 Anderseniella sp.
CGTTAGAGATCTCGACGCACTGAAAGGCTTTCTGACGCAGGTGCCGTTCTTCTCGAAAGGCCGCCGGCGTTACGATGATGCACGCCTTGCCGTGCCAGCCATTGTTTCGCCCGATGACAGGGAGATTTCCACCCAGGCTGCGTTCGGCAAGATCCTCGATAATCTGGCGCGAGGCGACAGCGAGCTTGCCGCGCGCATCATGACTACATCGCCTGACGTTACCGGCACCACGTCGCTGGGGCCGTGGGTCAACCGGCGGAAGCTGTTTGCGCGACAGTTCCAGGAAGACGTGTTCAAGCGCGAGAACATCCCGTCCACCGCCAAGTGGGAGTTCGCACCGGAAGGCCAACACCTTGAGCTCGGCATTGCCGAGATGAACCTGTTCCTGCTGCTGGGCGCAGCCGGCCTTTCGCATTCGCTGTTTGCAAAGCGGCTCATTCCCATCGGCACGGTGTACGACCCGTTCGTGGCCCGTGGGCTCGATGCGCTGAACTATGCCTGCTACCAGGATGCGCGGTTCATGATTGTGGGTACGCCATCCGGCGTCACGCTCGCGCCGGAAGGCGGTGCGCACCAGTCCATCGGCTCACCGCTCATCGGCATGTCGCAGGACGGTCTGGCAGCGTTTGAACCAGCCTTTGCCGACGAGTTGGCCGTGATCATGGAATGGGCGTTCGACTACATGCAGCGTTCCGGTGAGGGGGATCCGGACGAGCGTACCTGGCTGCGCGATGAGACTGGCGGTTCCGTCTACCTGCGGCTCACCACCAACCCCATTGAGCAGCCGGGCAAACGGGTAGACGACGCTTTCCGGCAAGGCACCATCGACGGGGCCTACTGGCTTAAGGAACCTGGACCGAACTGCGATGTGGTCATTGCCTATCAGGGGGCGGTCGCACCGGAAGCCATCAAGGCCGCCGGCATTGTCGGCACTGGGCGGCGCGACGTTGGTGTGCTGGCTGTCACCTCGGCAGACAGGCTCAATGCGGGCTGGACGGCGGCTCAGCGTGCGCGCGCAAGGGGCAACAAGGGTGCTCTGGCGCATATCGAGACATTGCTGGACCAGTTGCCCGCACACTGCAGGATCGTCACCGTGATTGACGGCCACCCGGCCACGCTGGCCTGGCTCGGCGCGGTTGCCGGTCACCAGACCTTTCCGCTCGGCGTGGAGCATTTCGGCCAGACCGGCACCATTGGCGATCTCTACCACCACTTCGGTATTGATGCAGACGCCATTGTCGAGCGTGTCAACGCACTCACTGCCGGCAAGCGGCTAAACTGAGGCCAGTTGCTCCGCCGGGTTGAAACCTGGCGGCAGGTCCGGCGGCTCCCCGTTTGCAAACGCCACCACTGCATCGGCCATGCGATGGGCAATGCCGAGGGTGATCTTGAAGCCGCCAGTTGCCATGATGAGGCGTCCATTGCCGGGCATCGGGCCAACCATGGGCTGGCGCGCGGCGGCGCGTGGACGGATACCGGCCCAGCTTTCCACCATCTGTGCCCCGGCCAGCGCAGGGCAGAGGCTCGCCGCTTCGGCCATCAGTTTGGTTGCGGTGGCCTGATCGGGCCGGTCATCGGCAAACGCACGTTCCGAAGTCGAGCCCACGGCAACACGTCCGTCATCATGGCGGATGACATAAGTCCCACCGCGATAGAGGATCGGCAGATCTTCCGGCAAGGGGCTCTCAGGCTCAAGCAGCACAGCCTGACCCTTAACGCCCCAGCCCATATCCGGCGTTCCGGCAAGTGCAAAGCTGTCATGCCCTGCAGCGATGACCACGTGCCCGGCGCTCACCTTGTCCGGCTGGTCCACCGTTGCTCCTTCGACGATCTTGCCGCCGCGCGCGCGCACTGCCTCTGCCAGCACCTGCAATAGTCCACGCGGGCTCACCCGCGTGCTGAGCGTATCGAAGTCATAGGCAAGAGCTTTTGCCATCGGCCACCTGTCAGGCAGCACATTGAGTATCTCCCAGCACGCATTTGTGCCCTGCCAGTTATCAACCGCTGCCGCTTGCCAGCCTCGGTGTTCCTCCAGCCGCCTGTCCGTGTCGATGGGCATCAGCCGTCCGCAACGCCTGTAACCGACTGCATTGCCAGTTGCCTCTTCCAACGCCGCGATCTCATGTTGCAGGCAGGCCAGTGCGTCCAGTTGAAATTGCTTCGACGCCGTCCACTGGCTTGGCCGGTGCGGCATCAGCGCCCCGAGGATGCCACCGCTTGCGCCCGCCCCCACGCGACCACGCTCATACACCCGCACGCTCATACCAGCGCCCAGCGCCTTCCACGCCGTCCACAAGCCCACTGCGCCCGCGCCAATGACG
Organism: Anderseniella sp.; assembly: GCA_033722845.1. Classification (GTDB taxonomy): domain Bacteria; phylum Pseudomonadota; class Alphaproteobacteria; order Rhizobiales; family Aestuariivirgaceae; genus Anderseniella. The sequence continues at coordinate 2,322 of JAWVYF010000269.1, forward strand.
GCCAGGTCTGGTGATTCTCCGCTATAGCCACTAGATGTCATGCTCACCTGATAACCGCAGCGGCCCCGCAATGCCAGATACCGTGCATGACCTCGACTGGGACGACACCGGGCAACCGCACTCGCGGCAGTTCGGCGACCAGTTCTATTCGCGTGAGGATGGCCGCGCCGAGTGCGTGCATGTGTTTATCACGGGCAACGGTCTGCCCGGCCGGTGGCAGGATGTGGGACGGTTTCACATTGCCGAGCTGGGCTTTGGGACGGGGCTGAATTTTATCGAGACATGGCGGCAGTGGATCGCCACCCGCACACCCGGGCAGCAGCTGTTCTTCACCTCGTTCGAGGCCTATCCATTGGCTGCGGACGACATGGCCCGCGCCCTTGAACAATGGCCGGAGCTGGAAACATTCAAAGCAGATTTCATCTCGAAATGGCGACAGGGAGGACCGGACACGACAATAGAAATTGACTCACAGACAAGCCTGAAGGTCGAATCAGGTCAGGCACTTGAGCGGGTTTCCTCGTGGGATGAATCAGCCAATGCCTGGTATCTGGACGGGTTCTCGCCAGCCAGGAACCCGGACATGTGGTCGGCAGAACTGATGAAGGCTGTGCACGACCACACCACACCCGGCGGCACCTTTGCCACCTATGCTGCCGCAGGCTGGGTGCGGCGCAACCTGGCCGCTGCCGGGTTCAGCATAGAGCGCAAGGCGGGTTTTGGCTCCAAGCGTGAAATGCTGGCCGGCGTCAGGCGGTGACGCGACCGTCACTCATCGAAGAACATCACCCACTCATCAATATCTGCCCGGTCCGTGCGCCACACGTTTTCCGGTGCGGTCTCATCGGCGTATCCGATGGAGATACCGCAGGCGAGCAGTTGGTCATCGTCGATGCCAAGTTCCTCGCGGATCATCTTGTGGTGAGAACACCACGCCACCTGTCCGCACGTGTGAAGCCCCTCACCGCGTGCGCCAATCAGGATGTTCTCGATGAACATGCCGACGTCCATGAAGGTGCCGACCGACATGCGCCGCGAGAAGGTGATGAACAACCCGACCGGCGCATCGAAGAACCTGAAGTTGCGCAGCATCTGTTCGCCGCGCGCTGCCTTGTCTTCGCGCGCAATGCCGAGCGCATCATACAGACCGAACCCGGTCGCCCGGCGGCGTGACAGGTAGGGCTCGAACCACTCGGTCGGATAATAGTCGAATTCCGGATCAGACGCCTTGAGCGAGGAGATGCCTTGCGCAGCGGCCAAAGCCTTATCGGTAATGCGTTGCTTGGCGGCACCGCGAACCACATAGACGTTCCAAGGCTGCGTATTGTGTCCGCTGGGCGCCCGGCCTGCCCCGGTCAGGATGCGGCGCAACGCATCCTCCGGCACCGGGTCCGGCCTGAAGCGGCGGCAGGAATGGCGGGACATGATGGCGTCGTGAACATTCATGGAGATGCTCCGTGTCTTTCTGAAAGGGTTGGCGTCGAGAGGATCACTCGTCCAGCTTGGGGGGCTGCTTGCGCAATTTCGCCGGTGTACGCGACAGGTGAACGGGCGCACCAACTGAGC
>JAWVYF010000270.1:0-3880 GCA_033722845.1 Anderseniella sp.
GCAGCCATCACCAACATCCACATTGTGGACATGGACTTTGCCTGAGGCGGCATGTTGTTGACTGCCTTGCCAGCCCCCTCACCCGCCGAAGCTGCAGCAGTTTTGACAGCATTCGCCGCCGTCGCTGCGGTCTGCACCGATGCCTGGCGCACTTCAGCCGCTGCACCTTCTGCCGTGGAAACGGCTGTATTGGCCGCGCTTGCTGCCTTTTTCGAGGCCTTCTTTGCGGTTTTGCTGGCCGTTTTGGCTGCTGACTTGGCCGCCGACTTGGCAGCCTTCTTAGCTGTTTTGGAGGCAGGCTTGGCTGCGGCCTTCGCTGACTTGACGGAGGCCTTGGCCGAAGAGCTTGCGGCAGCAGCGGTCTTGGTGGCCTTGCTGGCCGATTTCTTGGCAGCCTTTTTGGCCGGTGCAGTGGCAGAGCTTGCCTTGTTGGAAGCCTTTGTGGCCGCTTTCTTTGCAGCGGGCTTTGCGCCAGTCGACGCAGCCGCGGTCTTGCTTGCAGCTTTCTTGGCTGCGGGTTTCTTGGTTGCCGCCTTCTTTGCCGCCGGCTTCTTTGCTGCCGGCTTTGTTTTTTGTTCCGAAGCAGCACTTTGCGCACGGTCGCTGACAACCTTGTTGAACTTCTTGAAGAAGTCAGCTGCCATCTTCTTGGCGGTAGAATCGATCAGGCGTGACCCGATCTGAGCCAGCTTGCCGCCAACCTGCGCATCGACGTCGTAAGACAGTTTCGTCTGACCGTCCGCTGTGTCGGAAAGCTGGACGGTTGCGCCACCCTTGGCAAAGCCCGCCATGCCGCCCTTGCCTTCACCGGAAATGACGTAGCTGCGCGGCGGGTTCAGCTTCGACAGCTTCATGGCACCCACGAACGATGCCTTCACCGGACCGACCTTGGCGGTCACCTTGGCTTCCATTTCGGTGTCGGACTTTTTCTTGATCTCTTCGCAACCCGTGATGCACTGCTTGAGCACCTCCGGATCGTTGAGTGCATCCCAGACCACCTGCCGCGGGGCGGCAATGATCTCCTCGCCTGACATTTTCATGCTACTGGAAACTCCTGACCTGGATTGTCATCAGATACATGTTGGTTTCGCATGGTTGCCGCTCGAACGTCAACTGCGCCAACACGGGACAATCAGGCTGCATTGGCTTGAGCGCGCTTCAAATCACGGAATGAAATCAATTCGTTTTTTACCTCGTCCCACAAGGCCAGCCTGATGCAACCAAGGCTTTCACGGAACGTAAAGCGGCCGACTTCTGCCAGTTCCGGATAGTCCTTGAGCACCTGCGGCAGCCGGTAAAACGGAACCCGGCTCGACAGATGGTGAACCTGATGAATACCGATATTGCCTGTCAGCCACATGACGGGCTTGGGCAGGTCATAGAACGAGCTGCCATGAAGGGCTGCATCTTCCCGGTTCCATTCGCCTGCCCGCGACCAATGGGTGTCTTCAAACTGGTGCTGCACATAGAACAGCCAGACGCCAATCGAGGCCGCACAAGCAACCGCCGGCAGCTGGATCATCAGCACGTTCCAGACCCCCAGCCAATACATCATGACCCCGAACAGCACAGCGATGCCGAGATTGGTGGCCATGGTGTTGGACCAGTTCAATTCACCCCGCCGTGCTGCTGTAACAGGCAACCGGTGGCAGATCATGAACAACCAGGATGGCCCGAACACGAACAGAACAAACGGGTGCCGGTAGATCCGGTAGCCGAGTCTCTGCCAGAACCCCCGTGCGCGGTACTCATCAACCGTCAGGGTGGTGATATCGCCATGGCCGCGCCGGTCCAGGTTGCCGGACGTGGCGTGATGAAGGGCATGCTGTCTGCGCCAGTAGTCATAAGGCGTGAGCGTCAGCACACCAAGGATGCGCCCTACCCGGTCGTTGATCTTGCTGGAGCTGAAAAACGAGCCATGCCCGCAATCATGCTGGATAATGAACACGCGCACCAGCAGAGTACCGGCGAGTGGCGCCAGCGCCCACGATGCCAGAACAGAGTACTGAAGCAACCAGTACATCACCGCCCAGGTGCCCATGAAGGCGGCAAGCGTAACAAACATTTCAAACACTGCCCTGCGGTCATCCGCTTGGCGATAAGGTGCGAGGCGCGCCATCCAGGTGGCTGCAGAAGTATCTGACAAAACGTATTCCTTGCGCTGTTTTCTTCGACCCGAACTGCGAGCCGATTCTTCAGCGCGCCCCCGATACAAACTTCTGCTTAGCAGCAAACCGCAGATTCCCCGAAGGGTTTATCCCGCACCATGGTCAACGACTTGTTCACCCGCTGCCCAGCGCGCCTTTGTCTCGATGCGAAAGGCCTCGAAAGTTCCTGCACCGATGGCATCACGAATACCCTGCATGAGGTGCTGATAGTACGCCGTATTGGCCCATGACAGCAGCATCATGCCGAGAATTTCACCTGATCTGACCAGGTGATGCAGGTATGCGCGGGAATAGCCGTTGAGTGCCGGATGATCGATGCTGGCATCAAGCGGGCGCAAATCTTCGGCGTGCCTGGCATTGCGCAGGTTGAGCCGCCCAAAACTGGTGAAAGCCTGCCCGTGCCGGCCTGAGCGGGTCGGCATCACGCAATCGAACATGTCAATGCCCCGCGCAACCGCTTCAAGAATGTCATCCGGTGTGCCGACGCCCATCAGATAACGCGGCTTGTCAGCCGGCAGATGCGGACAGGTCACATCGAGCGTGGAGAGCATCAGGTCCTGCCCCTCACCCACGGCCAGACCGCCTACGGCATATCCGTGAAAGCCGATTTCCTGCAGGCCCTTTGCACTTTCCTCGCGAAGGCCTGCATCGGTGCCACCCTGCACGATGCCAAAGCAACCCCTGCCCGGCTGATCACCAAACGCTTCGCGCGATCGCTTTGCCCAGCGCAATGACAGCTGCATGGCGCGTTCTGCATCCTCGCGGGTGTGCGGAAATGCAATGCACTCATCAAGCTGCATGTGAATGGTTGAACCAAGCAGTCGTTGGATCTCCATCGAACGTTCTGGCGAGAGTTCGTACTTTGATCCATCAATGTGAGACTGGAACGTGGCGCCATCTTCAGTGATCTTGCGGATCTGCGACAGCGACATGACCTGAAAGCCGCCGCTGTCAGTCAGTATCGGTCCGTCCCAGCCGATGAACTTGTGCAGTCCGCCCAGCCGCGCCACCCGCTCAGCACCCGGGCGCAACATCAGATGATAGACATTGCCCAGGATGATGTCCGCTCCGGCCTCTTTCACCTGCTCCAGGTACAGCGCCTTGACCGTGCCCACCGTACCCACCGGCATGAAGGCGGGTGTGCGAATATCGCCGTGCAGCGTGTGCACGGTGCCACGGCGCGCAGCACCGTCTGTCTTGTGCAGGGTAAAATCAAACTTGTCGGTCATGGTGCGGCAGGAAATAGCAGGCTTGAATCGCCATAGGAATAGAACCGGTAGCCGTTGTCTATGGCATGGGCATAAGCGCGTTGCATCACGTCCAGGCCACAAAACGCACTGACCAGCATGAACAGGGTCGACTTCGGCAGGTGGAAGTTGGTCATCAGCACGTCAACGGCCTTGAAGCAATAGCCTGGCGTGATGAAGATGTCGGTTGCCCCGGACCATCCATGCAGCCGGCCTTCATCATCAACCGCACTCTCAAGCAGGCGCATGGCCGTGGTGCCGACCGCGACGAGACGGCCACCAGCGCTGCGTGCAGCGTTCAGTCTTTCCGCCACATCCTCGCTGACCAGCCCCCATTCGGAATGCATCTTGTGATCTGCGGTATCATCGGCCTTGACGGGCAAGAACGTGCCGGCACCTACGTGAAGGGTCACGAACTCATGGCCAATGCCTGCATCGGCCAGCCGCTGCATCAGTTCGGGCGTA
>JAWVYF010000271.1:0-3878 GCA_033722845.1 Anderseniella sp.
CACCCGGCCCTGCCCGCCCAGCAGCCGGTGCTGGCCCATCATCGAGCGCACAATGGCACCGGCGTCTGCGCCGTCCACCCGGTAATGCTGGGTCTTGGTGCTCACCTTCGGCTTGGCCAGCGTGTCAGCGCTGAGCATGGTCATCGCCAGGCACGCGGCAATCAGGGTCAGGGCTTGGTGTCTCATGGGACGTGATGTTAGCCAGCCTTTCCCGCCTGCTCAACCACAACTGTCCGGTTGGTTTAACGGCAGGTGCATCGCACGCCGCTTTCACGTTAAGCTGCGCGTCAAGTATCTGCTTCTTTCAGGAAACCGCCCATGCGCCACACCGGCACCGTCAAGTTTTTCAACACCACCAAGGGCTATGGCTTCATCAAGCCCGAGGACGGCTCGAAGGACGTCTTCGTTCACATCACCGCCGTGCAGGCCGCCGGCATCCCCGAGCTGACCGAAGGCATGAAGCTGTCCTATGAGCTGCAGGACGACAAGCGCGGCCGCGGCCAGCAGGCAGCCGAGCTGCAACTGCTGTAACGCTTGCCACTCGCGCGCCCGCAAAACTTGCGCTACACTTCTCAGTGCAATGACACGCTGGCTCAACGCGCTGGTCCTTTCCGCCGCTGCCGCAATGGCAGGCAGCGCACCGTCTCTTGCGGACCCCAACTGCCGCTGCCGGCTGTACGGCGAATACTTCGATATCGGCTCGGTCATGTGCATTCGCGGCAAGCTGCGCCGCTGCGAGATGAACCAGAACAACACCTCCTGGAAACAGATCGGCGACATCTGCCCGCAGGCCCGCTTTGATGACGCCTTGCCGGATCAGCCGCGCCGGGCCTATGCTGCGCGCCTCGGCAGCTCAATCCCCTCTCCTGAATGACAAAGCGCGCGCTTATCTTCCGCCACATGCAAGAAGACACCGGCGGACTGTACCCGGCCCTGCTGCGTGAACGCGGGTTCGATGTCACCGTCCACGACTGGCAGTTCGGCGAGGCACCGTCTGCTGACACGCTCAACCGGTCCGACATTCTCGTGGTGCTGGGCGGCGCGCAGAACGTCTGGCAGGAAGAGGAACACCCATGGCTGAAGCAGGAAAAAGCCATCATAGCTGACTGGGCCGGCGCCCGCGCCAAACCCTATGTGGGCCTGTGCCTCGGCCACCAGCTGCTGGCGGACTCACTTGGCGGCGAGGTCGGCCTGGCTGGCGAAAAGGAAGTGGGCCTGTGCACGGTCGGCTTCAGCGAGGACACGGCCGAGTGCCGCACCTTCAACACACTCACCGGCGAGACCCCGGTCACCCAGTGGCACGAGGCCGAAGTCACCCGCGCGCCTGAAGGCGCCAGCGTACTGGCCATGTCGGCTGCCTGCGGCATCCAGATGCTGAAGCTCGGCGATCACGCCTTCTCCACCCAGTTTCACCACGAATGGGATCTGCCCACCGTCACCGGCTGGATCCCGGCCTGGAAGCAGGAGATGGACAAGGCCACCGGCCAGCCCGGCACGTATGCCGGCTTCCATCGCGCCATGGGCGAAGCAGAACCCCGCCTGGAGCACCTGAGCCGCACCCTGTTCGACGCCTTCATGCGCGCGCAAGGCTGGTAAGCCGGACCAGCCCGCTTACTCTCAGCACCCGCCGAACAGTTTGCAGCGCGCCGCGTTGAGCAGCATGTCGGCCATCACCGCCTGGCCTTCTGCGGTGGGGTGGAAGTAGCCCGAGTAACCGGCCTGGTAATGATAGTCCACCGGCTGGCGCGGATTGCGCGCAAGCTGGTCGATGCGGGTCACGTAGAACTGCATCAGGATTGAATCGTTGAATGTGCGGAACCAGCGCTGGCGCGGTGCATAGGCCAGCATGTCAGCCGGGCTCACCGGGTCCCACTGCCCGCGGATCACCTGGATCACCTTGAACGCATCCGCCTTCGCCCCCGCGCTTGCACAGATGCCGTGTCCCTGAAACGCACCCGACCACGAGATCGCATCGCTCCACGTCCAGCCGGTGCGGGACGCTGCCTGCTTCATCGCGTTGGTCAGCGTGCGCTCGGCAAACAGCGCCTTGTTGAGCCGCTGCAGCCGTTCATCGGAGGTGGCCACGAAGTGCTCCGAGTCCGCCCCGTCATTTACCGGCCCCGCCGTACAAAGCGCGCCTGCCGCATCGGTCAGCGGATCAGGATACGGCGCGGTCAGCACCCGGCTGCGGTCGGTGAGGCCAAGCTTGTTCTCGATCGCCACGGCCAGCGACGCATACCGGTTCGACAACCGGCACTGGTGCCCTGCCCGGTCATTGTCGCACTCGCCCAGGTCCGCCTTGCCGTTGGCCCGCGCCAGCATGGTCTCCGGCTTTTCCGCCCCCGACAGGAAGCGCACCTTGCCCACCGCCGTGCCGGCCACCGCCCACTTCACCACGTTGGCAAACCCTAAGTCATTGCCACCCGCCGTCATCAGCACCAGGTCCGGCTTTGCCCTCCAGTTGCGGCAGCCCTTCAGCGGACGGGTCGCGGTCGCAGCACCCTCATCGGCACACAGGTCACGCAGCGCATGGTCGAGCTGCGACCACGCCGCTTGCGCCTCCACGATGTCCGCCTGCTTGCGCACGCCCGCATCGCGCAACGACACCCGCGTCACCGGCTCCACATGCGCCACGTGCGTGTCGGAGCCATCCATCACATCGGGGATCGTCGCGCCCGAACAGGCATAGCCGAGGAACGACACCACCGACTGCCGGTTCTCTGCCGCCAGCTGCATGGCAATGCGCTGCTGGTGCGAATAGACCGAGCGGTGGCACGCCGCATCCAGCCAGTGCGGCCCGCTTGCCGGCAGCGGACGGTGCGTGCCGCCCAGCGTCTTCGGCTTCGAATAGTTTGCCGGATAATCCGGGTTGCCTTCCCCGGAGGCATAGCTGTCACCCAGCCCCACGACCACACGGCCCTTTACTTCCTGGTAGACGGCGGTGACCTGCGTCATCACCCCGCCGGCACTGGCCGGGTCGAGCACCTGCGCCAGCAGCGAGAACGGCGCGTTGACCGGCGCGGTCAGCCCGGCCGCGCCCGCGCAATCAGCCTCGGTTACCCGGCGCCAGTCCTGGTCGGTGCCGGTGTGGATGAACCAGGCGCACTGCTTGCCGGCAAACAGCGCGGCCCCTGCCCCGTCCAGCCGGGCCGAGATCGTCACTTGCCTGGGGAACAGCCGCGAGCCTGCACCGCCGTCGCCAGCGCCATCTGCCTCGAGGCACGCCTTGCGCATGCGCCGGTGGCCGGAGTCCCAGCAGGTGAACGGGTCCTTGCCAGCGGTGAAGGCTTGCGCCGCCCAGCCGTCATGGCCGGCGGCAATGGCGTCCGCCGCCAGCTTGCGCTCGGCAAACTGGACGGGGCCGGTCCAGCGCCCGTTGATCTTCTTGCGGCCGAACTCGTCGGTCGGTGCCTCCAGCACGGCAAACGCGGCGGCCGCCGCCTCGTGCGGGGCAAACGTGGCCGCGTCAGAAAAGAACCGGAACCGGTCCTCCACCTGCCACCTGATGCCGCCAATGGGCGAATCCTGTGCTGCCACGGGCGAGGCAGCGCCAAGGCACAAGGCCGCCAGCGCGGCGATCTGGAAGGTGGTATGGGCGAGACGTTTCATGCCCCGCCACTGACGGGAAAATTGTGGCGGGCGTATGAAGCGCGAAGTGCACGCAAAGCGAAGCGGTGCGCAAAATTTGGACCAACTAAAGATGCACAGCCCAAACCGCACATTCACACCCTATCCTCTTGAGGAAAAGGGAATCATCAACTTTGACGACTTTCAGACGGTTCATGTATCGCAAGTTCAAGGTCAGCCATGCATCCAAAGCTCAGCTGGCCTGGATACTGCGAGTGTCCGCTGCTCATTCGGAGTAGAGATCGAAAGCC
>JAWVYF010000272.1:0-3869 GCA_033722845.1 Anderseniella sp.
AACACGGATGAATCCCGGCAACCTCACCGCATCACTCCCCCCTCCGTGGCAGCACAAGATTTTGCGACCAGCAAAATCGCCAGTGCATGAACGGGCGCGGACACGGACGTGTTCGCGAACGCTAGTCAAAGCGCGGACGCGCTTGCGGAAAACAAGAAAGCCCCCACCCCCTTGCACCGCACCACCCGGGCATCCTAGGCAGGGCACACAAACCATCCGCCAACTGAATGGACCATCCATGCCGCTTCCCCCGCTCGACACCACCGGCCTGCCGCTCATCGTGCGCCTGCGCGCCCGCGTCATCGAAAAGCTGGTCGCCCGCCGCAATGCCCGCGCCGAGGCCACCCTCATGGCCATGCCCTGGTTTGCCGAGGCCATCACTGAATATGCGAAGAAGTCGAACGTCACCGGCGCGTCCATGTCCGACTACCTGACGCTTTACGAACAGGTCCGCAGCCGCAAACCGGTCGAGGTGCTGGAGTTCGGCACCGGCTTCTCCACCGTCGTCATGGCCCACGCACTGATCGAAAACGCAACCGAAGGCGCACCGCTTGGCCGCATCACCTCGATGGAGGAAGACGAAGGCTGGACGAAGACCGCGCTCGACGCCTTGCCGGCCAACGTGGCCCACGTCATCGAGATCATCCACTCGCCCAAGACCGACGGTTTCTACAAGATGTTCCGCGGCGTGCAGTACACCGAGATCCCCGACCGGCCCTATGACTTCGTGTTTTCCGATGGCCCCGAGCGGCACTCGCCGGTCAATGGCGACAAGCTGTTCGATCTCGACCTGATCCACATCGTGCGCCGGTCAGACCGGCCCATCCATGCCGTCGTCGACAATCACTACCTTACCTTCTACGTGCTGCAGAAAGTGTTCGGCACCCGGCTGGCGCGTTACTCGGTGTCTCATCGGCTGATGTTCGTCGGCCCCGTCACGAAGCACGACGTACGCCATTTGCGGAAGGAGAATTTTGTGCCGGACTTGCGGTTGACCGGCACCACCGAGTTGAAGCTGCGCATGGCGCTGGACGACGCACCCTGGCCGGCCGACAGCACATGAACCGGTGATGAACGTCACATTCATGCAGGGCTCAGCCGCGCTATCCTACTGTCACCCCAACACCCCGACTGGCGTGACAGAAAAGGAACAAGAACATGACCCGCCAAACCCTCGTATATGCAGGCCTCGCCGCCGCCCTCGGTGTTGCTACCGCCCTCACCGCCTCCACCGCCTTTGCCGGCAATGGCGGTGGTGGCCTGGTCAAGAACCCCAAGCCCGTGCACATGCAGGTCAAGGACGTGACGCTGGCCATCAAGTCTCCCAATGGCTGTGGCCAGGCCAAGATGAAGGTCTTCTTCCGGGCCAACAAGAAAGGCCCGATCACCTTCCTGCTGGTGCGCAATACCGGCACCGTTGCCGGCCCTTACACCGTGCAAACCAAGAAATACGGCAACGAGTACCGGGCTTCATGGGGCAAGACCCTGAACCTGGTGACGTCCATCAATACGAAGTATCGCGCGGTCGTTACCCATTCCGGCAAGAAGGGTTCCCGCTGGGTGCCGCTCAAGGCAAGCTGCTGACACAAAGACCTGCGCTGCCCGCGTCAGTCGTCGCGGGTGGCCTTGATCACATTGGCCGCCGTTGCCTGGAGGATCTCCAGGTAATCGGCGTACTGCTCCTTGGTGAGCACCTTTTTCATCTGCTGCTTTTCCCAGGACTCGACGGCCTGCAGGTCCGCCGATGCCGCGCGCAACTTGTCGAAGACGGGCTTGGCCTTGGGGTCAATCCGGTACTTGGCGAATACCTTCACCATCGCCTTCTCGGACTGGGCGAGGATCTTGTCGATCTTGGCCTTCTGTTCCGGCGACACCGTCATGTACTTGAAGATCTGCGGATCGTAGATCGTACCCTCGGTCCCCTGCGCACTCGCCGGCAAGACCGCTGCCAGGCACATGCCACTGCCGACGAGCAATCGGGATGCAAACTTCTTCAGACCAGTCAAAGGACTTCTCCCCCAGCATTGAGCCTTCTTTTTGTGCCCAGATTCCTGTCACGGCTTCAAGGCGATTTGGCGGCAAATCGACATAAACCCGCATGCCATGTCCAAACACTCGACAACACCCCCGGCCACTGACATAAGCTCGCGCCCCATGACCTTACCCTACGCTGCCACCACACCCGCCCTGCCCCGAACCATCGCATCGGCTGTTTCGGACGCATTGGAACAAGCCGCCTGGCCCGAAGCATTGGCCGTCTCAATGACGGAAATGGACGAGGTGCAGGATTTGTGGAACGTTCAGGCGCTGTATGACACACAGCCAACGGCAGACGACATTCAGCAAGCGCTGCAGTTTGCAGACCTGCAACCGGTTGAAATCACCATTGGGCAGTTACCGGACACCGACTGGGTCCGCGAGAGCCTGTCAGGCCTTGCCCCTGTTGTCGCGGGGCGGTTGTTCGTTCATGGCAGCCACGACCGGCACCTGCGCCCCGCCGCAGCCATTTCGCTGGAGATCGATGCAGGTCTCGCCTTCGGCACCGGCCATCACCACACCACCCGCGGCTGCCTGCTGGCCCTGCAGGATGTGCTGAAGCAGATGACGCCGCGCTCGATACTTGATGTCGGCTGTGGTTCGGGTGTGCTGGCAATTGCGGCCGCCACCCTCACCCGCTCACCGGCCATCGCCAGCGACATTGATCCCGAAGCCATACCCGTCGCCCGTGACAATGCCATCATCAACGCAGCCGGCCCGCTGGTCAGATGCCTCCAGGCAACCGGCGTTCAACATAGGGAAATCCGCCGCCACCAGCCTCATGATCTGGTGTTCGCCAACATTCTGGCCGGACCGTTGGTGGCGCTGGCGCCAGACCTGGCGGCATCCGTTTCGCGCCACGGCCGCCTGATTCTCGCCGGGTTGACCAGCGAGCAGGCGCGCCAGGTCATCGCCGCATATCGCGCTCAGGCCATGATCGTCACAGCAAGACGCGACCTCGAAGGCTGGACAATTCTAACCCTTGCCCACATGCAAAAGGGGACGGCATGACGCCGTCCCCTTCCAGATTACGCATCGGGCACAGGGAGGAGAAAGCCCGAGCGTTGGTATGTAAGACGCCTCAGCGGCCCCAGACGTGGGCCGCGATGTCGCCGCGATGCAGACCGATGTCGGCCAGCATGCGATCATCAAGGGCTTCAAGGCGCTTCTGCACCCGGCGGCGATGCATGTACATGCGTACATCGCCAATCATGTGGCTGATACGGCCCAGCAGGTTGAGGCCGGCACCATCACGCATTTCAACAGCGCGGTTTGCGACTACGACGACCATTGTATTCACTCCTTCAAAGCGTCTTGCAGAACGGGGCTCACCAACTGCTCTGACAAGGAAATTCGATTGCGATTTGTTGCACTGCAATGTGCTTGTTGCCGCCGTATATGGCAGCGCGCTCTGCCTGCACCAGATGCCTAATTCGATATCAGATATGCAGGGATTGCATGACAGCATTCACACTCCGTTAATTTCCAATATTAATGTTTGATTTCAAGTATTTATACTGAATTATGATGGCGTCGAAGACTTCGCCAGAGATTGCCCGCTGCCCAATACGTCAGCACCTGCGACACTTCTGACCAGCGCCGTGAAAGTTGCGCGCCGGAAGAGATTTTCAGGCCTGGAATTTTGCGACGCAACATGGTCCAGAAGCGCCACTTTGACGTTGCCGTGGCACGGCACAACAGCTAGGCTCCGTTGCAATGTTCCAGAGCTTTTCCGATACATCTTCAAAACACCTGACGCCCGAACGTATCGCGCGGCTGCGCGACGAACTGAAACGGCTTAAGTGCGATGGCTTCATCGTGCCGCGCGCAGA
>JAWVYF010000273.1:0-3844 GCA_033722845.1 Anderseniella sp.
ACAGTGGCGTTTTGCATTGGCTTGGCACCTGCTGCCGCAACCCAGAAACAGGGCGGCGGGTTGCTGCCACAACCAGCCAAACCAGCTGCAAAGGCCCCCGAACAGAAACCTGCCAAGACGGCAGGGCCAGACCTCAGCAATTGCGTCCGGCTGTCCGTCACGGTTGCCCGGCGGGACCGGAATGGCGAGCAATGGGATTCACCCATCCGCAGCGGGCCTGAACCGGACATCAGGATCTATGAAAGCGCCTCGGGCTTCAAATCGCGTGATTGCGACAACACCTTCAGCTGCACCGTGCGGCTGAAACCGCGCGGCAAGACGCTGAACCTCAAAATCGTCGACGTGGACACAATGCGCGGCGACGAGACCATTGGTTCGGGGCAATGCGCCCTGAAGCCGGGGAGCTGCCGGCTGGGGCTTGCAAACGTCAGGCTGTCAGGGTGTTGAGACGCAGGTTGGCTGCGGAACGCTAACTCCACGCCTCGTCCGCCGGTTTGGCGTTGAGCGTGTCCGGTATCTTTGCAACCTCTTCTGCCGCCGCGTTCATCTTCGCCTCGTCGCGCGAGCGCACCACGATGTTGGTGCCGAAACTGCCGTCCTGACCCTCGAACGGGTAAGAGCCGATCATCACACCGTCATGAGCGGCCTGGATGGCTTTCAGTGGGGCGGCCACGTCCCCTTCCCCCAGGTTGAGCGGCACGGTGCGCGACAGCATCTTCTTGCCGCCGGTGAGCTTGGGCGTCGCCGCCTCCAGCATGGACTGCATGATCTTCGGTACACCGGCCATGACGAACACGTTGCCGATATTAAAGCCCGGCGCTTTCGACACCGCGTTGGGGATCAGTTCGGCGGTGTCCGGAATGCGGGCCATGCGCATGCGGGCTTCCGTCTCCGGCAGGCCACGGGCGGCGAAATGCTCGCGCAGAATGGCGACGGCCTCCGGGTGGTGGCCGATGCCGACGCCGAACGCCTTTGCCACGCAGTCGGCGGTGATGTCGTCATGGGTGGGACCGATGCCGCCGGTGGTGAACACGTAGGTGTAGCGCGCACGCAAGGCGTTGAGTGCGGCCACGATGTCGGCCTCATCATCGGACACCACGCGGGCTTCCTTCAGGTCGATGCCAAGCGTGGTCATGTAGTCGGCAATCCAGCCAAGATTGGCGTCCTTGGTGCGCCCTGACAGGATCTCGTCGCCGATCAGCAGCACGGCGGCTGTGGGTATGGTCTCGCTCATGGCTGGAACTATCCGCTGCGGTGTGACAATCAGGTGGGCGAGTAAGCTCGAAACCGGTGAGTGAGGTCAAGCCAGACATGAAGATTTCCGACAAGCCGCTCAAGCGCGGCAAGCTGATCAAGCGCTACAAACGGTTTCTCACCGACGTTGAACTGGACGAGGGCGGCATGGTGACGGCCACCTGCCCCAATACCGGCTCGATGATGGGGCTGCTGGATGAGGGCAACCCGGTGTGGCTGTCGGTGTCGGACAACCCCAAACGCAAATATGCCCACACCTGGGAGATGGTCGAGGCGGTGAACGCGGCAGGTGCTGCAGCCCGCGTCGGGCTGAACACCGGCCTGCCGAACAAGCTGGTGGAAGAGGCAATCCTTGCCGGCAAGGTGGACGCGCTGACGGGCTACGAAACCCTCAAGCGTGAGCAGAAGTATGGCAAGAACTCGCGCATCGACATCCTTCTGTCGAACGAGGGCGGCCCGCATTGCTATGTCGAGGTGAAGAACGTGACCCTGTCGCGCGAAGGCGGCATCGCCGAGTTTCCTGATGCGGTGACGGCGCGCGGCGCAAAGCACCTGGTGGAACTGGCGGACATGGTGCGCGAAGGCCACCGGGCGGTGATGGTGTACCTCGCCCAGCGCTCGGACGCTGAACGGTTCCGGCTGGCCGGCGACATCGACCCGGCCTACATGGACGCCTGGAAAGCGGCAACGGACGCAGGCGTTGAAAGCATCGCTCTGGCATGCCACTTAGACGACAAGGAAATCATCGTGGACCGCGTCATCGATCTTGACGCAGCGTCCTGAATTTGCGGGTATAGTGCTTATGCAGACCACTTATGTCGACGCCGCGACAGCGCCGCTCACCAATAACGGGCAGATCAAGCTGCACGCTGATCCCGACTTCGAAGCCATGCGCAAGGCCGGGCGCATGGCCGCCGAAGCGCTCGACATGCTGGTGCCGATGGTGCAACCCGGCGTGACGACGGAAGAACTTGATCACGCGGTGCTGCAGTTTGCCAGTGAGCGCGGCGCAGTGCCTGCCCCGCTCAACTATCGCGGCTTTCCGAAATCCATCTGCACCTCGGTCAATCATGTCGTGTGCCACGGCATTCCCGGTAACAAGGCGCTCAAGGAAGGCGAGATCGTCAATATCGACGTGACGCTGATCGTCGACGGCTGGCACGGAGACTCCAGCCGCATGTATCCGGTGGGCGAGATCAACCGGCGCGCCGAACGCCTGATCGAGGTGACTTACGAATGCCTGATGCGCGGGCTGGAGGTGATCCGCCCCGGCGCCTATACGGGCGATATCGGCCACGCCATCCAGACCTTTGCCGAGGGCGAGCGCTGCTCGGTGGTGCGCGACTTCTGCGGCCACGGGCTGGGCCGGCTGTTCCACGACATGCCCAACATCCTGCACTATGGCCGCAAAGGTGAGGGCATCGAGCTGCGTGAAGGCATGTTCTTCACCGTCGAGCCGATGATCAACCTGGGCCGCCCGCACGTAAAGGTGCTGTCCGACGGCTGGACGGCGGTCACGCGCGACCGCTCGCTGTCGGCCCAGTTCGAGCACACCATCGGCGTCACAGCCGACGGCTGCGAAATCTTCACCCTGTCACCGGGGGGCTATCACTGCCCGCCCTGGCACATCTGACAGCCAACAAGCGGGACGGCAGCACAAGATCATGGGCTTCAAGGACGCTCAGGGCTTTCCGCTGCCGGGCCAGACGCCCAGGACTGACATACCCGCCACCCGGACCGGGCCTGCCGAGGCTGCAAAGGACACCCCCCACTACCACGGCCACCGTGACCGGCTGCGCGCCCGCTTCATGGAGGGCGGCGCAGATGCCATGCCCGATTACGAACTGCTCGAACTTGTGCTGTTCCGCGCCATCGCGCGGGCCGACACCAAGCCCATCGCCAAGGCGCTGCTGGCGCGCTTCGGCACGTTCGGCGATGTTCTGTCTGCCGCGCCCGAGCAGCTGAAGGAAGTGAGGGGTGTGGGCGACAAGGTCGTCTTCGAGCTGAAACTGGTGAACGCGGCAGCGGTGCGCCTGGCCCGCAAGACAGTGCTCGACCGCCCTGCCCTGACCAGCTGGACCGCGCTCATAGACTACTGCACCGCCGCCATGGCCTACGACACGCAGGAACAGTTCCGCATCCTGTTTCTCGACCGCAAGAACACACTGATTGCCGACGAGGTGCAGTCGCGCGGTACGGTGGACCATACGCCGGTCTACCCGCGAGAAGTCATCAAACGAGCACTTGACCTGTCCTCCACCGCGATCATCCTGGTGCACAACCACCCGTCGGGCGACCCCACGCCAAGCCAGGCCGACATCACCATGACCCGCGAGATCATCGACGTGGCGGCCAAGCTCAACATCACAGTCCATGATCACCTGATCATCGGGCGCAAGGGCCACGCCAGCTTCCGTGCGCTGAAGCTGATCTCAGCGGCCCAAAACCACGCTTGCCGGAACGCGAGACCGGCTCCCGGCATGTGAATTACTGACCCCTTCCCGCTGAAATCAAACGGATTTTCCGCCCTGCGATCTTGTCATCCAGACCCCCGGCGCTAGGCTTGTACGCCTCGGGACAAACATACGAC
>JAWVYF010000274.1:0-3839 GCA_033722845.1 Anderseniella sp.
CCATCGGGGTGCCGGTTGCCGCCGGTATCTTGTATCCGCTGACCGGCTGGCTGCTGTCGCCGATGATTGCGGCAGCGGCGATGAGCCTGTCGTCGGTGTCGGTGATCTCCAATGCGCTGCGGTTGCGTACGCTCAAGTTGTAGCGCCGGCAATGACTTGATGGACGGCGATGCAGGGCTCGATGGCGGATCGACTGCAAACATCATGCACATTTCTGCCTACCCCAGCCGGCCTTTTAGCACCGTGGTGATTGACACATGTCATGGCGCAGCATCGCCAAGCGCTGTGACCTTGTTGCGAGCAGTTGCGTTTGTGGTGAGGAAACCATGTCGAAAGACCCGATGGAGATGGCTTCAGGGCAGATCGCAGCGCTGTCAGCCAGCCAGCTGAGGCTTGCTACCGATCCAGCTTCCCTGAACTTTGGCTCCACCAGCGAGATTGAGCCGTTGGGTCGTCTGCTCGGGCAGGACCGGGCGCTTTCCGCGATCCGCTTCGGCGCTGCCATGACGCAGCCCGGCTACAATACCTTTGTGCTTGGCCCGCAGGGTTTCGGCCGCCACAGGGCCGTACAGGAGTATCTGGGCAAGAAAGCCTCGGCGATGCCTGCGCCTTCCGATTGGGTCTATGTCAACAACTTCACAACGGCCCACAAGCCGCGTGCCCTGAGGTTGCCAGCAGGTGTGGCTACCCGCTTTCGTGACGCCATGAACGACCTCATCGATGACTTGCGTATCGCGATTCCGGCAGCCTTTCAGTCGGATGAATACCGTGAGCGCCGCCGGTCGCTCGACAGTGAATTCGAGAGTAAACAGGAAGATGCATTTGAGGCATTGCGTGAAAGGGCGGAAGCTCAGGACATTGCCATTCTTCACACGCCCATGGGGTTTGCGTTGGCACCGACATCCGGTGGCAAAGTCATAAAGCCGGAAGTCTTCAATGCCTTGCCGGCCGACAAGCGCACCAGCGTCGAAGAGAAGATCAACGCACTGCAGGATGAACTGCGTGATGTTCTCGAGCGCATACCTGTCATCGAGAAGCAGCACCGCGAACAACTGCGGAGCCTGAATGCGGATACGGCCGGGTCGGTCGTGGACGCCTCAATTGGCGAAGTGGCAGAACGCTTTCACCCGGTTGCCTCCATTACCGGACACCTGAAGGACGTGCGCGAGGACATCGTCGCCCATGCCGAACTGTTTGTGCAGCGCACAGAGGCTGAACTCGAAAGCCCGTTTCCAGAAGCCGCCCAGCCGGGTCAACGCGAAGCCCGCTTCAACCGGTATACCGTCAACGTGATGGTATCCAACGACGACGATGGCGACACAAAGGGGGCGCCGCTGATCGTCGAGGACCATCCGACACTGAGTAATATTGTGGGTCGCATTGAGCACCAGTCCCAGCAAGGTGCATTGGTGACCAACTTCACAATGATCCGGCCAGGGGCGCTGCACAGGGCAAATGGCGGTTATCTGGTACTTGAAGCCCGCAAGGTCCTGACAGAGCTGTTTACCTGGGACGCTCTGAAACGCGCCTTGCGCAATGAACACATCACCATTGTGTCACCGGCGGAGCAATTGAGCCTTGTGACAACCGTTTCACTCGAACCGGAACCGATACCGTTGAACGTCAAGGTGGTGCTGGTTGGCGAGCGTGTGCTTTATTATCTCCTCGCTGCACTTGATCCAGACTTCGCTGACCTCTTCAAGGTGCAGGCGGATTTCAACGAAGAACTCCCCAGAACACAAGAGAACGTCACGCTGTACGCAGGCCTCGTTGCCAGCATCGCCAGAAAGGCTGACCTGCTGCCGTTCCAGGCTGGTGCCGTCGCCCGGATCATCGACGAAGCGATACGGATGGCTGAAGATGCAGAGCGGCTTTCGCTTAACATCAGCCGTCTTGGTGATCTGTTGCGTGAGGCGGACTACTGGGCGCGTGAAGCAGGGCACGGGGAGGTCAACGAGACGGATGTCGAATGCGCCGTCGATCAACAGATTGACCGGGCCAGCCGTCTTCGTGACCTTGGCAACGAAGCAATCGTGCGTGGAACCATCCTGATTGATACCGAGGGCGAACGGGTGGGACAGGTAAATGGCCTCTCAGTGCTGGACCTTGGCAATTTCAGTTATGGCAGGCCAACGCGCATTACGGCGCGTACAAGCCCCGGTGCTGGCAAGATCGTCGATATTGAACGCGAAGCCAGACTTGGCGGTCCATTACATTCAAAGGGTGTGCTCATCCTTACCGGCTTTCTGGCCGGAAAGTTTGCGCTCAACACCCCGATGTCACTGTGGGCCAGCCTGGTATTCGAACAATCCTATGGCGGCGTGGAGGGCGACAGCGCGTCTTCGGCCGAACTGTATGCGCTGCTGTCGTCGCTGTCGGGACTGCCGGTTCGCCAGTCAATTGCCGTGACCGGATCTGTCAATCAACAAGGCGAAGTACAAGCCATCGGTGGCGTCAACCAGAAGATCGAAGGCTTCTTCGATATTTGCCGCGCCCGCGGACTGACCGGTCATCATGGCGTGTTGATTCCGGCCTCCAACACAAAGCACCTGATGTTGCGCAAGGATGTCGTTGAGGCAGTGAGTGCGAACAAGTTCAACATTTATCCCGTTGCCACGATTGACCAAGGCATCGAGCTGCTGACCGGGGTTGCAGCAGGTGAAGCGGATGACCAAGGCAGCTATCCGGCAGACACCGTGTTCGGCAAGGTCGAACTGACGATGCGCCGGTATGCCGAAATCCGCAAGGACTACCCAGGTCCCAGCCCAACACGGGACACGCCGGAGCGCCTGCCGTGACTGCACTATCTGATGCCCGCATTCTTCTTGCTCTCAATGCCGGAGACGCTGCCGACGAGGCCATCGCGCTCGCAGCAAGACTTGCATCTTCCCTGCACACCCATATTCATGGGCTGATGGTCGAGGACCAGGCGCTACTCGATGCTGCAGCCTTGCCGGTCACCAGCATCGTGGCCAGACGCGGCGTTACACCGCCTGAATTTTCGCTCGCCGCTGTCGAACGATCCCTGAACCAGGCCGAACAAGATGTGCGTACGGCGTTTTCTGCTGTGGCCCGCCGGCTGAACCTGTCGTGGACGGTTCAACGCCTGCGTGGCGGGCTTGCCGATAGCCTGTCCGCCTGTATGGCTGCAAACGATATCGTGGTGTTGCCAGTGGACCGTCCCGGCGCGGGCTTTCCGAATACCGTGTCTGATCTGCGCAAGATTTCCGGGCAGGTACAGGGTATTGTGCTGCCGCCGCGCAAGCGGACCTTCAGACGAGGGCTGTCTGGCCCGGTGGTCGCCATCGACGCCGAAGACCAGACGGGAAAGGGCGTTGTCGCGCTTGCCTCACGGCTTGCCGCGGGCATGGATTGCCCACTGCATGTGCTGAAGCTGGCAGATCCTGCGCTGGCGAATGAGGACGTGCTTGCGGCACGCGTGTCGGCAGTTGCACCGGGCCTGCTGGTGGCAAGCATGCATGCCCGCCTGTTCAGCAACGAACCCGTCATCGCAAGACTGCAGAATGCGGCCCGGGCACCATTGCTGTTGCTGTGCGGTCCGGAATTTCAACACGCATTGCCCGCTCGTGAAGGCTTGCAAGATAGCTGAAGGCTCACTTTGTGCGCATGGCCATCCCAGCACTTGCACGGGTTGATCCATCTGCAGGCCGCACACAACCAAAAACGGCCCTTCGCGACGGCTGACCGGCTTTAAGTGCCGTTTGGACTACTCCAGCGCCCACACGATGTTCACCGTGGCGGAGATGGACTGTTCGCCCTGGGCAATCGGCACTGACGCTTCGGCCACCGCCGCGCGGGCGGCCATGCGCGCCACAGGC
>JAWVYF010000275.1:0-3837 GCA_033722845.1 Anderseniella sp.
ACTCAACGGCCCCAACCTGAACATGCTGGGCAAGCGTGAGCCGGGCATCTATGGCGCTGATACGCTTGATGGCATCCGTGACGCCTGCCGGACGCACGGCTCGGGAATTGGCCTTGAAGTGGACTTTCGCCAATCCAATCATGAAGGCGAACTGGTGGGCTGGATACAGGACGCAATGGACACCGCCGATTGCGTCATCATCAATGCTGCGGCCTATACCCACACGTCCGTCGCGATCCACGATGCGCTGCGCCTTCTGAAGGTGCCGGTCATCGAGGTGCACCTGTCCAATGTGCATGCGCGTGAGAGCTTCCGCCATCACAGTTATATCTCTTCCGTCGCTACCGGGGTCTTGTGTGGCTTCGGCGCGCACGGCTACATCATGGCACTCGACGCCGCCCACCGCCTCGTTGGCGAAAGCAAGTGAACCAGAACAACAACAAGCCGGATCCAGACATGAGCAAGGCCCCCAAGACGTTCGACCACGAGCAAATCCGCATCCTCGCGGAAATTCTCGCCGACACCGGACTGACCGAAATCGAAGTGGAACAGGACGGCCTCAAGGTGCGTGTGGCGCGCGAGGTGGGCGTAACCTATGCCCCCGCGCAGCAGCATGCCGCGGTTCCCGCAGTTGCGCCTGCAACGGCAGCACCGGCAGCTGCTGCCCCTGCCCCTGCAGAGGCGGCATCCGGGGCACCTGCTGCCGGTACCGTGAAATCGCCCATGGTCGGTACCTGCTATCACTCGCCCTCGCCCGATGCAGCGCCGTTCGTCAAGGTGGGCCAGCAGGTCAAGGCCGGCCAGACCATCATGATCATCGAGGCCATGAAGACCATGAACCAGATCCCCGCGCCCCATGCCGGCACGGTGAAGGAAATACTGGTCGGCAACGGCGAGCCGGTCGAGTTCGACGAACCACTGATGATCATCGAGTAACAGGCTCAGGCGGCTTCGCGTCCCATGTTCGAAAAAGTTCTCATAGCCAACCGCGGCGAAATTGCCCTGCGCGTACTGCGCGCCTGCCGCGAGCTTGGCATCCAGACCGTTGCCGTGCATTCCACCGCGGATGCCACCGCCATGCACGTGCGCCTGGCCGATGAAAGCGTCTGTATCGGTCCACCGTCTGCCACCGACAGCTACCTCAATATCCCGGCCATCGTGTCGGCGTGCGAGATCACCGGCGCGGATGCCGTGCACCCCGGTTACGGCTTTCTGTCCGAAAATGCGCGCTTTGCGCAAATCCTTGAAGAGCATGACATTGCTTTCGTCGGTCCGTCGGCAGAGCACATCCGCATCATGGGCGACAAGATCGAGGCCAAGCAGACTGCAAAGCGGCTTGGCATTCCGGTGGTGCCCGGATCCGATGGTGGCGTATCGGGCCGCGATGAAGCCCGAAAGGTTGCAAAGGAAGTCGGCTACCCGGTGCTGATCAAGGCGGCTGCCGGCGGCGGCGGGCGTGGCATGAAGGTGGCCCTCAACGAAGACGAGATCGACGAGGCGCTTGCCACGGCCCAGACCGAGGCCAAGGCTGCGTTCGGCGATGATGCTGTCTATATTGAGCGCTATCTCGGCAAGCCGCGGCACATCGAAATCCAGGTATTTGGCGATGGCAAGGGCAATGCGGTCTATCTGGGCGAGCGCGATTGCTCGTTGCAGCGCCGCCACCAGAAAGTCTGGGAAGAAGCGCTTTCGCCTGCCCTCAACGAGTCACAGCGCAAGCAGATCGGCGAGACCTGCGCCAACGCCATGGCCGAAATGAAATACGCCGGTGCCGGTACCATCGAGTTCCTTTATGAAAACGGCGAATTCTTCTTCATCGAGATGAACACCCGCCTGCAGGTCGAGCATCCGGTTACCGAAGCGATTACCGGGCTGGACCTTGTGCAGGAGCAATTGCGGGTCGCTGCCGGCGCCACCCTTGGCTTCAAACAGGAAGACATCTCGTTCTTCGGCCACGCAATCGAATGCCGCATCAACGCGGAAAATCCGCAGACCTTCGCACCGTCTCCGGGCAAGGTTGTGGGCTTGCACCAGCCCGGCGGACTTGGCGTGCGCGTCGACAGCGGTATCTACACCGGCTACTCGATCCCGCCCTATTATGACAGCCTGATCGGCAAGCTGATCGTGCACGGGCGCAACCGGACCGAGTGCCTGATGCGTCTGCGCCGGGCGCTTGGCGAATACGTCATCGAGGGCATCGACACCACCATTCCGCTGTTCCTGCGGCTGCTCGAACAGCCCGACATCATTGACGGCGAATATGACATTCACTGGCTGGAAAACTTCCTCAAGCACAACGCGCCGGCCGAATGACATTTGTGTGACAAAGCGCTGCAATGACGGCTGTGACCACCTATATGTGGTCACACAATTAATCCTTGCAGGGAACGTATCATGACACCGGCCTACCTCGATCCGGCCCCGAGAGCCTATCCCGATTTCGTGCACGTTCTGGCCCGCTCGGCGCGTGGCGAAGCGTCGGCTGACGGGACCCGGTCCTTCGAAGATCTTGAAGACTGGCTGCTGGGTGAAGCGATCAACGAACCCTCGATGCTGGAGCTGGCCGAATCTCTGGCGTGGCGCATGGTTGCCGCCGGCATTCCGGTCAAGCGCGCCACCATTCACGCCGGCACGCTTCATCCGCAGCTGGCTGGTTTTGCCTGGGGGTGGCAGGCAAGCGATGGCCTGTGCGACGAGATCGTCGTCAAGGCGATGTCGACCCAGACCGAAGCCTATCTCAAGAGCCCCATCAAGCGGCCCATCGAGGAAGGCGTGGCCATGTTCCTCGACGCACGAAACCCGGAGCACTGCCGCGACTACCCGATTATCGCCGAACTGGCCGAGGCCGGGATCACCAGTTACGGAGCCTTGCCGCTGCCCAAGCGCATTGGCGCCAACCGGCACGATGTGGTCACCATCGCCACCGACGCACCTGAGGGTTTCAGTAAGGAGCAACAGTCTCAACTGGGCCGTATCCTGCGCATTCTTGCCCTGCACGTGCATCGCCACGCGGCCCGGCGCATCGCGGAGAACGTGCTGAACGTCTATCTGGGCTTCGGTGCGGGCCGGCAGGTTCTGGACGGCACAATCGAGCGCGGTGCAGGCAGTGCCATGACTGCCGTGGTGTGGTTTGCCGACATGCGCAACTTCACCCAGTTGTCAGAAAGCCAGCAGTCGTCAAACGTCAACCTGTTGCTGAACGGGTTTCTCGATCAGCTGGTCAGCGCCGTGAACGCGCACGGCGGCGATGTGTTGAAGTTCATGGGTGACGGCATCCTTGCCGTATTCCCTTTCCAGGACAAATCCGAGGCGAGCGCTGCAGCCAATGCAGCGATGGCTGCCGCTGACGACGCCTTGCATAATATCGACCGGTTCAACAAGAGCCCGCCACCGGATATCGCAGCCATTCCGGACCGCGAGCCGATCCGTTGTGGCATCGCCATGCACCAGGGCGAAGTGTTCTTCGGCAACGTTGGCGGACAGGACCGGCTCGACTTCACGGTCATCGGCAGAAGTGTCAACGAAGCTGCCCGGCTGGAGCAGCTGACCAAGCGCCTGATGCGGCCAATCCTGATTTCCGAAGAAGTTGCCCGCCACCTCACCTGCCCGGTCGATGATTGTGGCGAGCAGGAGCTGAAAGGTTTCGCGAAACCGGTAAGGGTATTTGCGCCGAAGCACTGGAAGTCATCGGCAATCGTCCTGTAAGCTTGTCGGCGCTGGTGGGCCGGACTGGTAATAGATCATGATCCATGCGTTGGTGCGCATGCCGAAATTTCAGGAGTTGCCCCTTATGCGTTTGGCCAAGACAATTGTACTCTCGACAGCGGTGATGTTTGC
>JAWVYF010000276.1:0-3822 GCA_033722845.1 Anderseniella sp.
CGGCCTGGGTGCAGAACCTTGCCGGTGACCTTGGCATGTCGGTGATCGACGTATCATCTATCATCGTGAAGCTCTCCTATGCCTGCCTGTTCACCGTGGTATTGCTGATCTTCCGGTTCCTGTCCGAGCGTGCGCTCAACTCGCCCTGGGGCCGCATGATGCGTGCCATCCGCGACAACGAAGTATCGGCTGAAGCCATGGGCAAGGACGTCAAGGGACGTCACCTCCAGGTCTTCATTCTGGGCTCTGCGGTCATCGGCATTGCCGGCGCCATGCTCACCACCATCGATGGGCAGTTCACGCCGGCGTCCTACCAGCCGCTGCGCTTCACCTTCCTGATCTGGGTGATGGTCATCGTGGGCGGCTCCGGCAACAACTGGGGCTCGGTGTTGGGCGGCTTCCTGATCTGGTTCTTCTGGGTCGAAGCCGAACCGCTCGGCACATGGCTGATGGACGTCATAACTGCCGGCATGGCCGAGGACAGCGCGTTGCGTGCCCATCTGCTCAACTCCGCCGTCCACATGCGCCTCATGACCATGGGCCTCATCCTGATACTCGTGCTGCGCTTTGCACCGAAAGGATTAATCCCGGAACGGCAAAGCAAACCGGGAGACCGCTGACGGGTGATCATGTAAACTTGCCTTCGAGCTTGGCAAGGAGAGGCCCCGAATGGCTGATCAAGGCGACCTTTATCCAGAACCTGTCATCGGGTTTCTCGAACTGTTGTGGGGCCGTGGCTGGTTGTCACCGGGCGGACCCGATGAGCTTGCCCGGTTGCTTGAGGGCGAAGACCTTGCCGGCAAGCATGTACTGGACATCGGTTGCGGGGCCGGTGGCATCGATTGCCTGCTGGTCAGTGAATACGGCGCAGCGAAGGTCACCGGCATAGACGTCGAGGCACCGGTTCTGGAGACGGCGCGTGAGCGCACGCGCGAGGCAGGCGTCAGCGACCGGATTGACCTTGTGCACGTCGAACCCGGCCCGCTGCTGTTTGATGACGCCAGTTTCGACGTGGTCTTTTCCAAGGACTCCATCGTCCACATCCCCGACAAGCATGCCCTTGCGCGAGAGGTGTTCCGCGTCTTGAAGCCGGGCGGTGTCTTCGTTGCGTCAGATTGGCTGACCTCTCACGATGGCGACCCGTCAGCAGACATGAAAGCCTATCTGGCATCGGAAGATCTTGACTTCGGCATGGCCTCGCCTGCCACCTATCAAGCCGCTTTGCAGGCCGCTGGCTTCACGTCCATCGCGCTCACCAACCGCAACCCGTGGTACCGTGAGCAGGCTCGCCGCGAACTGGAGCTTCTCAGGGGCGAGCTCAACCAGCGGGCCATTGCCGAACTTGGCCGTGAGATCGTCGATCACAATA
This sequence comes from Anderseniella sp., assembly GCA_033722845.1. Taxonomy (GTDB): domain Bacteria; phylum Pseudomonadota; class Alphaproteobacteria; order Rhizobiales; family Aestuariivirgaceae; genus Anderseniella. Next base: position 1,370 of record JAWVYF010000276.1, read on the forward strand.
TCCAGACGTGGGCCCTCATGATAAGGGTTCTGGATTCCGGCGAGCATTGCCCCCATCACATCCGGGCAACCCGCCCGTAGCCGATCATGGTGGAACAGGTGAGTACGAGCGAACGTCAAGGCCCCCGCAAGGCATCGCGCGATGTCCGCCGCCGCCAGCTTATCGAGGCAACCATCGATGTGCTTGCTGCGCGTGGGTACGCCAGCCTGACCATCGGCGATGTTGCCCGCAGGGCAGGCCTTTCCATGGGCATCATCAACTTTCATTTTTCCTCGAAGGAGACGCTACTGGCCGAGACGCTGCGCCATCTCGCGCGCGGCTATCGCGACAACTGGATGTCGGCGGTGGAGGCGGCCGGCGACGATCCTGCAGCCCGGCTCTATGCCATGACCACGGCAGACTTCTCGGCCAGCCTCGCCACGCCGCGCACCATCCAGGCCTGGGTCAGCTTCTGGGCCGAGGCCCAGTCAAGGCCTGCCTATGACGCGCTCTATGGCGAGGAGGAAGCCGAGTATCTGGCCACGCTGGAGGCCATGTGTGAAGATTTGCGCATTCACGGCAATTACCATCGCCCGGCAAGCTCGCGAGAAGATGCACGGGTGATAAACGCACTGACCGACGGCTTGTGGATTGCACTTGGCCACTCGCCGGCACCGCTCGGGCTGGAGCAGGCGCGACAGGCGCTGCATGTGTGTCTTGCTTCATTTTATCCGGATCATTTTGACGCGGACGGGCCGATCAATTGACGCTCATGCCGATTGGTTTATAAGACGCGGTCATAAACCTCACCAATCTTTCGAAACCGGGTGCGGACAAGCAGCCCGAAGCAATCTGGAGAACGAACGTCATGGCGGTACGTGTGGCAATCAATGGTTTTGGCCGGATCGGGCGCAACATTCTGCGCGCCATCGCAGAGTCAGGCCGCAAGGACATCAAGGTCGTCGCCATCAACGATCTGGGCCCGGTGGAAACCAACGCCCACCTGCTGCGTTATGACAGCGTGCACGGCCGGTTCCCCGGCACCGTGAAGGTGAAGGGTGATATGATCAACTGCGGTAGCGGCTGGATCAAGGTCACCGCCGAGCGCGATCCGTCCAAGCTGCCATGGAAGGCCGAAGGCGTTGATATCGCCATGGAGTGCACCGGCATCTTCACCGACAAGGACAAGGCGTCAGCTCACCTGACGGCGGGCGCCGGCAAGGTGCTGGTATCCGCCCCGGCATCGGGTGCTGACCTGACCGTCGTCTACGGTGTCAACCATGACAAGCTGACCAAGGACCACAAGATCGTTTCCAACGCATCGTGCACCACCAACTGCCTCGCACCGGTCGCCAAGGTGCTGAACGATACGTTCGGCATCGAGCAGGGCTTCATGACCACCATTCACGCCTACACCGGCGACCAGCCGACGCTCGACACCATGCACAAGGATCTGTACCGCGCTCGCGCTGCAGCCATGTCGATGATCCCGACCTCCACCGGTGCCGCCAAGGCTGTTGGTCTTGTGCTGCCGGAGCTCAACGGCAAGCTCGACGGTGTTGCCATCCGCGTGCCGACCCCGAACGTTTCTGTGGTCGACCTCAAGTGCATGCTGACCAAGGACGCCTCGGTCGAGAAGATCAACAAGGCCATGATCAAGGCGGCCAAGGGTGAGCTGAAGGGCATTCTCAACGTCACCGATGAGTCGAACGTCTCGATCGACTTCAACCATGATCCGCATTCCTCGACCTTCCACCTCGACCAGACCAAGGTCATGGACGGCGGTCTGGTGCGCGTGATGAGCTGGTACGACAACGAGTGGGGCTTCTCCAACCGCATGTCGGATACCGCAATCGCAATGGCAAAGGCCAAGTAAGCAGAAGGCAGCTCACGTCATGGCGCGCCCCATCCTCATCTCGCCGTCCATCCTGTCGGCAGACTTTGCACGGCTTGGAGATGAAGTGCGCGCCATCGACGAGCAGGGCTGTGACTGGGTGCATGTCGATGTGATGGACGGCCACTTTGTGCCCAACATCACCATCGGCCCGATGATCGTGAAGGCCATCCGTCCGGTGACGAAAAAGGTGCTTGATGTGCACCTGATGATCGCACCGGCCGACCCGTACATCGAGGCGTTTGCCGAAGCCGGATCCGACATCATCACCGTTCATGCCGAGGCGGGACCACACCTGGACCGGACGCTGCAACTGATCCGGTCACTGGGCAAGAAGGCCGGCGTGTCACTCAACCCGTCCACGCCGGAAACCGTGTTGGAATATGTGCTCGACAAGCTCGACCTGATCCTGGTCATGTCGGTCAATCCGGGCTTTGGTGGTCAGGCGTTCATTCCCGAAATGGCAGCCAAGATCGCCCGCATCAAGCAGATGATCGGTGATCGCGACATTCATATCGAGGTCGATGGCGGCGTCAGCCCGAAGACCGCCGGCATAGTTGCCGCTGCCGGGGCTGATGTA
>JAWVYF010000277.1:0-3765 GCA_033722845.1 Anderseniella sp.
CTGCGACGAGGCGTTTGAACTGGTGGGTCTGGGCGAGGAGTATCTCAAGACCGGCGCGTCATTCTTCACCCTGGAGACGCACACCAGCTATGTGCGTGAACTTCATGCCGGCGACCAGGTCAAGGTGACGGTGCAACTGCTCGACCACGATGCCAAGCGAATGCACTATGTGCAGGAGATGTATCACGCGGAAGAAGGCTGGCTGTCGTGCGTGCTGGAAGCGATCTGCATGCACGTGGACCTGAAGGCCAAGAAGTCGGCGCCGTTTCCGGACTGGATGCAGGCGAAGATCGCCGAGATGCATGAGGCGCACAAGGGCTGCCCCGTGCCGCCGCAGGTGGGACACAAGATCGGGATTGTGCGGAGGTAACTCCAAGGGTTGCAACGTGAAGGTGCATGGGTGCACAGTCACCTTTGGATGGGGCTGACACAAACCGCGCGTGGGGCTCGCCGATGGGCGATCTCAGAAACAGGCTTTTTTCGGTACTGGGTGATCTGACCGGGCCGCAGTTGCGCGCGTTCTGGGCGGCGAAGCACCCGCTTGTGTGGCTGCTGGCCGTGGCCATTGGTGTGGTGGCGGCGTTTGCCATTCTGGCGTTCCGGCTGGCCATCGGGCAAATCCAGTGGCTGTGGCTGGGCAATACCAACGAAAATGTCGTGGCGACGCTGGCCGCCCTGCGCGAACCGTGGATTATTGTGGCCGCGCCTGCAGTGGGCGGGCTGATTGTCGGGCTGATCCTTTGGAAGGTCATGCGCACGCGCCGTGCACACGGCATTGCCGACGTGATCGAGGCAGGCGCGCTGTACAACGCGCAGATTGCGCTGCGTACCGGGCTGACGTCGGCGCTGGTGTCGGCCATCTCTATCGGCTCAGGCGCCAGCGTGGGCCGCGAAGGCCCTGCAGTGCATCTGGGGGCCACGGTGGCGGCGGTTCTCGACCGGCAATTCAACCTGACGCCGGCAGCGCGCCGGGTATTGCTGGCATCAGGTGCAGCCGCCGCGGTGTCGGCCAGCTTCAACGCGCCCATTGCGGGCGTCCTGTTTGCCCATGAAATCATCCTCGGACACTTTGCGCTGTCGGCCTTCGTGCCAACGGTGCTGGCAGCGGTGGCGGCGACGCTGATTACCCGGGCCTGGCTGGGAGATTTTCCGGCGTTCATCCTGAGTGAGCAGCATATTGCATCCTATTGGGAGTTTCCGGCGTTTGCGCTGCTAGGACTGGTGTGCGGTCTCGTGGCGGTGTGTTTCCAGCTTTCAGTGATGGTGGCGGACTGGAGTGCACGGCGGGTGACGCTGCCGCTGTGGCTGCGCCCGGCACTGGGCGGGCTGGCCGTTGGCTGCATGGCGCTGAGCGTGCCGGAAGTGCTGGGCGTGGGCTACGAGGCAACGACGCTTGCGCTGCGCGAAAGCTATTCGCTGGGCTTCCTGTTCGTGCTGCTGATCGCCAAGACGGCGGCAACTGCGATCTGCCTGGCCAGCCGGTTCGGCGGCGGGGTGTTTTCGCCCTCGCTTTATATCGGCGCGATGGCGGGCGGCGCGTTCGGCATCATCGCAGCGGCGGCGTTTCCCGAATATGGCTCCAATTATGGCGTCTATGCGCTGATCGGCATGGGCGCGGTGGCGGGGGCCGTGCTGGGCGCACCGATTTCCACTGCAGTCATCGTGTTCGAGCTGACCGGCGGCTACGAGTTGACCATTGCCATCCTGCTGTCGGTGTCGATTGCCTCGATGGTCATGCAAGGGCTGCTTGGCAAGAGTTTCTTCCAGTGGCAGCTGTCCCAGCGCGGGGTGTTTCTCGGCGAAGGCTCGCATCTGCGCATCGTGAGAACGTGGACGGTGCGTGATTTCCTCACGCAGTTGACGCCGGACGAACTGGAAAACCCGCCGGTACTGGAAGACCGGCCAAAGCTGGTGCCGTCAGACACGCTGGAGACCGCACTTCGCACCTTCGATGAAGGCGGATATACGCGGCTTGCGGTGTTCGACAAGCGCGAGGACGGCGTGCTGATTGGCTGGGCTGACCAGATCAAGGCACTCGCCACCTACAACAAGGCACTGATAGAGGCCAACGTGGAAGAGCACCGGTAGCAGCCGCCATGCGTTGACCATATGGCCTGCAGGGCTATAGTCGCGGACTGTCCGGGGTCAGAACAGTGAAGAAACAGGTGACAGGGCCGCGAGGAACCTGAGCAATGCGTGACAACATCAAGGCGCAATACGAGGGCTCATGGGTTGAGCGGCTGGTCACGCTCGGGACCGATGGCTGGTACGGGCAGAACAGGCTGGGCCTGATCGTTGCAAATGTGACGGGTTATCTGGTGTCGATCTCGTCGCTGGGATTTGCCCTGACCTATGCAGCGCATGAATACTCGACATTGCAACCGCTTGTGTGGGGCAATGTGGTTTCTGCGGCATGTACGGCAATCACACCGTTCTTCCACCGGTTCGGACGGGTGGCGGCGGCGCTATGGCTGACGCTGATCGTGTTTGTGACGCTGACGTGGTTCACCAGTCTGCTGGGACGGGAGTCTGGTGTGATGCTGAACCTGATTGCCACGGCGGCTGTCTCGTTTGCCATTCTCGGGCTGGAGCGTATCAAGCTGGTCGCGGCGATCTGTGTGGCAGCCACCGGGCTGATCCTGTTTGCGTGGTTTTCATGGCCGGATACGGCACCTGGCATCCACGATGATCCGGCCTTCATGCAGCAGATCTTCGTGACGTCGATCCTGTCCGTCATGGGCATCATGTTCGTCGTCGTGTGGTATGCGTTCTACCTGGCGCGGGAAGCGCAAAGCCGGTTGCAGGACCTGATGAAGTCGATCATGCCGGACGCCATTGCCGAGCGGCTGATGGCCAATGAGGGCGAGACCATTGCCGACAGCCATGACCACGTGGTGGTGCTGTTTTCCGACATTGTGGGCTGTGTGGAAATGTCGAACCGGCTGGGCGCTGTTCGCGTAGTGGCGCTGCTGGACGAGTTGTTTCGGGGCTTCGACGAGGCCTCGGCCCGGCACGGCGTGGAAAAGATCAAGACTATTGGCGATGCTTACATGGCGGTTGCCGGTGTGCCCAGCGCGCACTACCAGCCGGAACACGCAATGGTGCGGCTGGCGCGTGACCTCTATGCCCATGCGCTTGAGGTGGGAGAGCGCCACGGCGTGGAACTGGAGATGCGCATTGGCATGGCGTCTGGCCCGATCATGGCAGGCGTGGTGGGCAAGTCGAAGTACTCCTACGATGTGTGGGGGGCGGCTGTGAACCTGGCATCGAGGCTTGAACATGTCGGCACACCGGGCTGCGTGGTGGTGACGGGCGACATCAAAGTGGTTCTGCAGGCGGATCATGAGTTTGAACGCGCCGGCACGGTTGAACTGAAGGGGTTTGGCAAGGTGCCGGTGTGGCGGATGGACTGCGCAGGGCAGACCGGTTGAGGGGTGCTGTTCATCGGACCTTTTGCGCCATTTTGTGGAAAGCGCTTCGGGTGGGTGCGATCAGGGCTTGACCGGTCGTGGCATCAGCGGGGATGGTGTCGATCTGATTGTCAAATCCAAGAGGCCAAGTCCATGTCGACCATTGAGGGTGCTCTCATCATTGCCGCAGCGGTGATCCTGTTTTCTCTGGCGCGACCCTTGTTCAAGAAGGGCGGCAGTCTTGCCAACAATCATCTTGTTGGCGATTTGGTTTCCATCTTGGTGTCGGGAGGGATTGCAGCGGGCCTGGTGTTGTCTGCGATCCATGCCGAAAGCGATGGCCTGATGATGGACC
>JAWVYF010000278.1:0-3762 GCA_033722845.1 Anderseniella sp.
ATTGACCAGAATGTTGCCGTTGTAACGCGGGTGGAAGTTCACTTCGCCGCCCACGGTCGGCACACCGAACGAGTTGCCATAGCCGCCGATGCCGGCCACCACGCCGGAGACGAGGTGACGGGTTTTCGGGTGATCCGGCTCGCCAAAACGCAAGGCGTTGAGCGCTGCGATGGGGCGCGCACCCATGGTGAACACATCGCGCAGGATGCCGCCCACGCCGGTCGCCGCACCCTGGTAGGGTTCAATGAAGCTCGGGTGGTTGTGGCTTTCCATCTTGAACACGATGGCCTGGTTGTCGCCGAAGTCGACGACACCTGCGTTCTCGCCAGGGCCCTGGATGACCTTGTCGCCGCTGGTCGGCAGCGTCTTGAGCCACTTTTTCGACGACTTGTACGAGCAGTGCTCGTTCCACATGGCCGATACGATGCCAAGCTCGGTCAGCGTTGGCTTGCGGCCGATCAGCTGTTCGAAACGCTCATACTCGTCGGGCTTGAGGCCGTGCTGCGAGACCAGCTCTTCGGTGATCTCGACATTGTTCTGGAAGGAGGTTTTGGCAGTCATGTGAGGGCGTTTGTCCGATTCCGTGAAGGCGGCGGGAAATGATGCGCCCTTCTAACGTAAGAACCGCCGCGGATACATACAAATCACCCGGTTTTGGACAGTCTGTCGCGGGAGCAGAGGCATCAAAACCGCCAGGCAACCCCGGCGCGGAAGGTATGGGTGTCCACGTCCAGGTTGAAAGCGCCACCTGCGTTGAAGGTGTTGCTGCCATAATTGGCGTACAGATACTCTGCCCTCAGCGAGATATTCTCGCTCAGCATCGCTTCGTAGCCAGCGCCCACGACCCCGCCCAGCAGGAAGTCCTTGTCGCGCTGCCCGGTTGAGACGGTTGCCCAGAAGTCTGCCAGTGCAAGGCCGCCCGTGACATAGAGCAGGCTGTTGCTGCCCGTTTCCATGCCGAGCCTGGCGCGGAACGTATGCTGCCCGTGATTGGTCAGCTTCAGGGCGCCAAATCCGAATACCGGTTGCTGGTCGGACTGGTCGCCAAACGAGGCGTCTGCCTCGACACCGATGACATACGACCCAAGGTCACGGTTGTAGCCCACCAGCACACCGCCCATCGGGCCCTTGCCTTCAAGACTGACAGGTCCGCCAAAACTGCCAGACGCATCGAACCATCCGTAGCCGGCGTGTGCACCCACATAGAAGCCATCCCAGGTGGACATGTCATAGTCGGCAGCCCGGGCAGGAGATGCTGCCACAGCAAACGTCATCGCAAGCGCCATGGCGCCCGGAGCAATCATTCTCGTGAACATGCCGCTTCCCTGTGAAATGCGGGTTCTTGTTATTGCGTTCGAAAGAACGTCAGAACAAGGATGGTGTCAAGCACCCGGCAAGCGGGCTGCTCCGGAATACAGAGCGCGCGAGGTAGCCGGCGGGCCGCCTCACGCGCTCTCTCCTTTGCCGGATGGCCAGCACCGGGCCATCCGCGGCAACTTCCGCAAAACGTATTACTTGCTCAGGTGAAGTCGGCGGATCTCGTCGGCGATCTCGTTGAAGTTCAGCACGAGGGCGTCGTCCGTCTTGGGCTCGTAGTACTTCTCGGCATCCGTGGCGCACGCCTTGATCAGGTCACGCTGGGTGGCGCTCGGTACGTTGTACGAGAAGGTGTAGACGGTTACCTTCTTGTCCTTCACCAGCTGGCAGGCCTGCTTGAACATGGTGTTCTGTGCCGCCACGCCGGTCCAGTAGTCGGTGGTGCCAAGGCGGCCCTGGTTCAGGAAGCCGTAAGCCGTATAGCTGGAGCCGTTGTGATTGGCGCCGTCTGCCACGTTGAAGGTGTTCTCGCCGTCGGTCAGCAGCACCATCACCTTCTTGACTTCCTTGTCATCCCAGGCGGCTCCTTCGGTGAAGGGCACGTCCGGTGAAAGGACACGCAGGCCCCAGCCAACGCCTTCAGCCACGTGCGTGTAGCCATCCGCCTTCATGAACTTGATGGTGTCGAGCACCGGTGCCTTCTTGGAGTTCAGGGCCAGGATCGGCTGGATGTTGCAGCCATTATGGGGGCCGCGTGCGTTTGTGTTGGCCTTGTTGGTGCCGTACTTGCCGACATCGCGTTGGCGTACGTCCAGCGAGTAGCCGTCTTCCTTGCTGTCGGTCAGGTAGTTGTTGTTGTAGACCGCCTTGCCTGTCTTGTCGCCGCAATCAGACCGCGTGCCGTCCCACAGGTGACAGGCCTGGCCGTCTGACACCTTGCCGGGCTCGTCCGGCGCAAAAGCTGGCGGAAACAGGGTAGCGCCGTTGCTGGCGTCCGGCTTTGTATCGTCGATCGACATGGCACCGGCGCGTGACTCGACGCAGCCCGTCCAGCTCAGCTGCTTCTGCTTGTCGTTGACAGCCTGCCAGGCTTTCCAGTTGTGCCAGTCGGTGTCTAGGAAGTTGACCCGTGATTGAGGGTTGAGGCCGCCGGTGTCGATCCAGAACTCGCCTGCCTTGTCCGGGCCGACGTTGACGAACTGCGAGAAGGGCACGACACCAATCTTCAGGCCCGGCACTTCGTCACGGTCGCCGAACAGGATATTCACGAAATCCTTGGCGGCAATCTTGAGCGTGTTGAGGCGGTTCTGCTGGCCCATGGAACCGGTGTTGTCGAACACCAGCACGACCTCCAGTCCTTCGGATGCCTGCTTGACCTGCGAGGAAGCGTTCAGCGCTGTAGAGCTCATGCCGACCACCGAGGTCAGGTAGTTGTCGACGGTCACCTGGCCGGTCACATTGATCACGCCGTTGGCTTCAAGCGTCATGTTCATGCTCGGCGTTCCGGCATTCTTCGGTTTGCCGAAATTCGAGTGGAAGTAGTCGTATGCAATCTGCTTGCGCTCGACCTCGGTCTTGTTGCTGGCGCGCGCGGCGGCAAGGGCTGCTGCGTCCACGGCGGCCTGCAGACGGCTGTCGACCGCCACCCAGTTGCCATAGTCTACGGCTGCGCCGGCGGCCAGAAAGACAGGGATGGCGGCCAGCCCGGCGATCAGGGCCATGGCGCCGGATTCGTTCTTTTGCAGGCGGGTGGTATTGGCCGCGGTGCGGCGGATGAATCTCTTCATCTCCCTGGCTCTCCTTCAGGCGGATGATGTGTTGCCGTCAATGCACTGCCCTGGTGTTGATCGGCCCTGATGCGTGGATCTGCATGGACGCAAGGGGTGGCCGGGACGACGCCTGGACGTTTGTTCGATGATTGAACTGTACTTGGGGCACACGGTTAACGGGTGGGAAAGCTTTTGTGCTGGCTAAGGGGGCGTAAAGCAGTCAGCTTGAGTTTTATCTAAATGCAGAATTCGTAAGCAGCTGAATTTGTTATCAAAAATAGTAAACGCGGATGAGGGCTGCATAGAAATGAAAATGCGTACGCACCTGGTGCTAGGTGCGTACGCTGGCTGCCAGGCCCTCTGGAGAAGGGCGGTTTCTGGCTCAAACCGTTACTGGCTCAGGTGCAGTCTGCGCAGTTCATCTGCGATTTGCTGGAAGTTGCGCACCAGAGCCGCGTTCGACGGCGGGTCGAAGTACTTCTCCGGGCTCGATGCGCACGATTTGATCAGCGCGCGTTGGGTTGCACTGGGCACGTTGTAGGCAAACGAGTACACCACGATGTCTTGTGCTTTCACGTTGTTGCAGGCATCGCGCAGCAAGTTGTTTTGTGCGTCGACTGCGGTCCAATAGTTGGACGACCCTAGCCGGCCCTGATCGAGGAAGCCGTAGGCGGTA
>JAWVYF010000279.1:0-3761 GCA_033722845.1 Anderseniella sp.
AACGTGGGGTGGTTGATGGAGCAGTGATAACACTCGGAATAATTCTCGACCGAGACCTTCCAGTTGCAGCTTTCAGGTATTTCCACCCACTCAAGCGGCTTCAGATCGCGTATGTGCGGCACAAAATCTGCCAGTTCCTCGCGCACCTTCGGGAACCAGTCGTCCATCGGCTTTGCATCCGGGTCCAGGTTGGCGAACAGGAAGCCGTGGAAGTTCTCGATGCGGACTTCGCTCAGGCAGATCTCGCGCTTGTCCATCCCCGGCACCACCTTGATGTTGGGTCCGGAGCGCAACTCGCCCGACAGCTCGTAGGACCAGGCGTGATAGGGGCACACCACGACCTTGCAGTTGCCCTCGCCGGAGACAAGCTCATGCGCGCGGTGCTGGCAGACATTGTAGAAGGCGCGGATGACGCCGTCGCGCCCGTGAATGCAGAACAGGTTCTGACCGGCGATCTGGAAGGTGAAATAGTCACCTGGCTTTTCCACCTGGCTGGCATGACCGGCATACTGCCAGGTGCGCGACATGAGGCCGTCCACCTCGCGGGCATAAATGTCGGGGTCGGTATAGTAGCGTGCCTCAAGCGAGCGCACAGGCTTGAGCGGATGGCTCATCTCTCAGGACCTTTCTCATCCCAATACATGCCAAGCTGGTGGCGGCGGCGATGAAAGTCTTCCACCCGCTGAACAATTTCTCCGGACGCGCTGGCAATGACGAACGACAGCAGCGTTTCCAGCAGTGCGATGACCGACACCGACGAGGGAAAGAACTGCGGCGTGTCGGCCGCTGCCACGAATGCGTGCTCCGACCCGATCACGATGGGCGAAGCCGGGCTGTCGGAAATGCCGATGATGGTGACACCCTGCTCGCGCGCCATGCGTACGGCCTCGACCACCTCGGTTCGATACGGCTTGGCCGTCATGGCGATCAGCACGTCGCGGCTGTCTGCGCGGGCCAGATCGTCCACCGCCGTTGAGCCGGGGCGCGGAATGGCGTGAAACTGCTCCATGCCGGTGGAGGCCAGGTAGGCGAAGTTGCGGGCATTGGCATTGTTGACGCCGACACCCAACACGAACACCTGGCGTGATGCCCAGATGGCCTCTGCCGCAGCTTTAAGACGTCGCTCGTCGATGCCGGCAAAGGTTTCTTCAATGTTGCGCAGCGCAGAGTTGACCATGTCGGCATAAAGCCGGCCCAGTTCGCCACGTGCGCTGATGGACTGAAGCCACCTCGCCCGGTCCGGAAAGCTGGCCGTACCGCGTCTGATCTCTTCACGAAACGGTTCGCGGAAATCCTCATACCCGTCAAAGCCCAGTACGCGTGCCATGCGCACCAGCGTGTTCGGCTTCACGTCAGCGGCGGCTGCGATCTCGCGCATCGAGCTGATGCCAACCTCGTTGGGGTTTTCCAGCACAAAGGCCGCCGCCTTGCGCAGCTCAGGGGTGAGGTTTTGCAGCTCCTCGCCCAGCTTGTTGAGCAGGTCTGGCGGGGCCGTTTGGCCGGTATATGGTACAGTTATGTCATTCATGATTGACGAGTGTACATTTGTACGATACGCCTTGTCCATAGCGAACATCTGTACCGGAGTGAAATCATGGTCCCGTCTCACGCACGCGTTGTCATTGTCGGGGGTGGCATCATGGGCTGCGGGGTGGCCTATCATCTGGCCCATGAAGGCTGGACCGACATCGTGCTGCTGGAAAAGGCCGAGCTCACCTCTGGCTCTACCTGGCACGCGGCTGGTCAGATCACCCACTCCACCTCGTCCTACGGCCTTGGCAAGTGCGTCGACTACAATATCGGGCTCTACTCCGGAAAGCTGGAGGCTGAGACCGGCCAGTCCTGCACCTGGCACGGCTGCGGCTCGTTCCGGCTTGCCTACACCGAAGACGAGATGGACTGGTTGCGCCAGACCCTGTCGGTCGGCAGGGCCTTGGGCTTCAACATCGAGCTGGTCGGTCCGGACCGCATCCGCGAGCTGCACCCGTTCTACAATCTAGATGGCGTCATTGGTGCGCTGCACACGCCGGACGACGGCCACGTGGACCCGTCTGGCCCCGCCCATGCGCTGGCCATCGGGGCCCGCCAGCTTGGCGCGAAGATCATCCGCCGCTGCCGCGCGACCGACATCAGGCAGCTGCCATCGGGTGAATGGAAAGTCTCCACCGAACAGGGCGACATCGTGTGTGAGCACGTGGTCAATGCCGGCGGTACGTACGCACGCCAGATGGGCGAGTGGTCCGGCCTGCAACTGCCGATGACCTCGATGACCCACCACTATCTGGTGACGGACACGGTGCCGGAGTTCCTCGAGCTGGAGAAGGAACTGCCGGTCATCCGCGACGACAAGCTGGTGTCGGGTTACATCCGCATGGAGCAGAAGTCCGGCCTGATCGGCATTTACGAGAAGGAAAATCCCAACACCGTATGGGAGGACCACTGCCCGTGGGAGGCGGAGAACGAGCTGTTCGAGGCCGACTATGACCGCATCATGCCGTGGCTGGAGAACGCCATGGGCCGCATGCCGATCTTCGCCGAGCTTGGCATCAAGCGCGAAGTGCACGGCGCCATTTCGCACCCGCCGGACGGCAACCCGCTGATCGGCCCGGCACCGGGGGTGAAGAACTACTGGTGTGCCTGCGGCACGCAGATCGGCATTGGCTGGGGTCCCGGCCTCACCCGCGAACTGGCGCGCTGGATGGTGCATGGCGCAGCCGACATCTCGATGCGCGAATTCGATCCGCGCCGCTTTGGCGAGTATGCCAAGCCTGAGTGGCAGGTGATCAAGGCCAAGGAAGATTATTGCCTGCGCCATGAAATCCCGTTCCCGCACTTCAACCGGCTGGCGGGCCGCCCGGTGAAGCCATCGCCGTTGTATGAGCGGCTCAAGGCAAAGGGTGCGGTGTACGAGGAGGTTTATGGCCATGAGCGGCCACGGTGGTTTGCACACAAAGCAATGCCAGGAAAAGCGGAAGCCGGTTTTTCGTCCGGCATTGCGCCAGAATTCAAACAGCTGGAACAGCGCGACTACTATTCCTTCGCGCGCCCGAAGTGGTTCGACATGGTGGCCATCGAGACGAAAGCCGTGCGCGAGGCCGCCGGCATCATGGACATTTCAGCCTTTTCAAAGATCGAGGTGGCGGGGCCGGACGCCTATGCCTTCCTGGACCGGCTTACCCCAAACCGGCTGCCGCAGAAGCCCGGCGGCATCTGCCTGACGCATCTGCTCAACCGGCGCGGTCGCATCGAGGCGGAAGTGACTGTGGTGCGGCTGGCAGAAGACCGCTTCTACCTTGTGTGTGCTGCCTTCTTTGAGCAGCGGCTGATCGACCATCTCACCTTCGCGAGGCAGGGTGAGAAGGCGGACATCATCAACCGCTCGAATGCGTGGGCGGCCCTCACCATCAACGGACCAAGCTCGCGCGGCATTCTTGGCACCTGTACAGATGCAGCGCTGGACAATGCCTCGTTCCGCTGGATGAGCGCGCAAGAGATTACCGTTGCAGGCCACAAGATGTGGGCGTTTCGCATGTCCTATGCGGGCGAACTTGGCTGGGAACTGCACGGCCCCCGCGAGCACATGCTGGCCGTCTATGACGCACTGTGGGCGGCGGGCGAAAAGCACGGCCTCACAGACTATGGCTCGTTCACCATGAACGCGCTGCGCATGGAAAAGGGCTTCAAGGGTGCAGGCGAACTGACCAACGAGGTCACGCTGCCGGAAGCGGACGTGATGCGCTTCGTGAAGATGGACAAGGAGT
>JAWVYF010000280.1:0-3761 GCA_033722845.1 Anderseniella sp.
GCAAATGCCTGATAACCGCCTTGCAGGAATGTGCCGAGCGAGAACAACCAGAAGTCCTGCGCGAATACCGCCCAGACACAGACAAGCGCACCGGCCAGGCCAAACGCGGCGCCTGTCAGAAAACCCGGCCTGCGGCCTACCCGGCGCATGAACATGGATGCCGGAATTGTCGACAGGGCCGTACCGATCACAAAGGTCGAGACGGGCAAGGTTGCCAGGCTAAGCGACGGCGCAATCTGCGTTCCCACCAGACCGGCGGTGATGATGATGTTGACCGCAGCCATGCCGTAGAATGCTTGAGCGACAGCCAGCACAAGCGCGTTGCGGCGGGCTGTGCGATCATTCATTTGCTGGGGGGACGTTTCAGAAATTGTCGTCATTGGAAGCTGACATTGTTCGAAACGGCAGATGATCGCAACAGCATAATTGCCACGATTGTTGCCGTACGAGTGCTGCAGCACTTGTTGAAGCCAGAATTTGCGCGCAAACTTCAAAACGCCGGCCCACAAGAACAACCAGCTGGAGGAAACCGCCATGCAGATCAGTACCATCCTCAATGCCAAGGGACATGACGTCATCACGATCTCACCGGACGCTACGGTGAAGAACCTCGCGGCCCTGCTGCGTGAAAAGAAGATTGGCGCGATCGTGGTGAGCCGTGACGGCAAGAAGATCGACGGCATCGTATCGGAGCGCGATGTGGTTCATCGGCTGACCGACTTCGGACCCAAATACCTGTCTGTTGCTGTGAAGGAAATCATGACGGCGCAGGTGGTGACCTGCTCACCCGATGACACCGTGGATTCGTGTATGGAATTGATGAGCGGCCGCCGCATCCGCCACTTGCCAGTCGCCAGAGGTGGCAAGCTGGAAGGCGTGGTATCCATCGGCGACATCGTCAAGGCGAAGATCCAGGAGATTCACACCGAGGCAGAATCGCTGAAGCAGTACATCGCCGGCTGACGCCGAACCGTCACAGTTCGTCCGGGCGGCGTTCGCGGGCAAGCTTGTCGAGCGCTGCATTGACGAATTTCGGTTCGCTGCCGTCAAAAAACGCCTTGGCGACCTCGACGTACTCACTGATGGTGACCCGGGCCGGCACATCTTCGCGGAACATCAGCTCGAACCCCCCTGCCCGCAAGATGGCACGCACGGTGGCGTCCAGGCGGGCCAGTGTCCAGCCCGCCCCCAGGCAGTCGTTCACCTTGCGGTCGATCAGGGCCTGATCGGCAACCACGCCCTCGACAATGGATTTCAGGAAACCGGCATCGGCTTCGCCGCACTGGCCTTCATTGAAATCGTCACCCAGCCGACCGCTGCCATACTGGGCCAGCACTTCGATCATGTCGGTGCCACCAATATCCATCTGGTAAAGTGCTTGTACCGCCCCCAACCGGGCAGCAGAGCGCGCCACTGCAGGACGCCGCGACCTTGGTGCAGCCGCCGGCTTTTCACCGCCACCGTCAGGCATTGTCCTGCTCCTGTTCCACCGCCATCCGGTAGCGGGCAAGCGCTATGCAGGCTTCCGCAGCCCCTGCTCCCTTGTTCATCTCGCTGACGCGGGCGCGCGCCAAAGCCTGAGCCTCATTCTCGACCGTCAGGATGCCATTGCCGATGCAGGCCCCCTCAAGGTTGAGGTCCATGATCGCGCGTGCGCTCTCGCCCGCGACAATGTCATAGTGCGTGGTTTCGCCCCGGATGACACAACCGAGCGCGACAAAACCGTCATACTCGCCATCGTTCAACGCAATTGAAATGGCCGCCGGAATCTCGAGCGCACCCGGCACAGTCAACACCTCGACCTCGCAACCAGCTGCATCCAGCGCCGCACGGGCCCCTTTCAACAACTCTTCGGCAATGTGCTCATAGTAGCGCGACTCGACGACCAGAATGCGCAATCGCTCATCCGAGCCGCCTGACCTGATGGATGGCATCTTGATCATGACTTCAGACTTTCATTGAGCCGGGCCACGTAGCGCGCCAGCATATCTATTTCCAGATTGACCCGGTCACCCTCGCTCGCCTGCCCCCAGGTAGTGACATCAAGCGTGTGGGGGATCAGGTTCACGCCAAAAGTCACGCCGTCCACCTCATTGACTGTCAGCGATGTTCCATCGAGGCAGACCGAGCCCTTGGGTGCGATAAACCGGGCCAGATCATCCGGCACCTTGAAAACGAAACGGCGGCTGTCGCCCTCATCACGCAGAGACAAGATCTCCGCTACTCCATCAACGTGACCTGACACGATGTGTCCGCCCAGTTCGTCCCCCGCCTTCAGCGCGCGCTCCAGGTTGATGTGGGTGCCTTCTTTCCAATCACCAAGCGTGGTTTTTGACAGGCTTTCGGCTGAAACATCGACCGTGAACCGGCTGCCGCCTTCGGCACGCGGCTCAACAGTCGTCACAGTCAGACAGCAGCCAGCACAGGCGATCGAGGCCCCAAGCGCAATGCCTGCAGCGTCATAGCCGCAGGCAATGGTAAAGCGGGTGTCGCCTGCCTTTTCGATGGCTTCAATGGTGCCGATGTCAGTGATGATGCCAGTAAACATGGAAGCGGTGTTTATCGCACGCGGGCATATGTTGCCAGCCAATCCGTACCCAGCTTTTCATTTTCTGCGCTGTGCCGGAAGTTTGCCGAGCCGCGGATCGTATCCAGCGGCAACCCGGCGAGTGCCGCCAACCCGCTTTCGCCAAGCTTCTTTGGTGCGGAAAACAGGAAAACATGGTCTATCAAGTCCGCTTCAAGCAGCGCACGTGCCATGTGCGCCCCACCTTCTGCCAGCACCGTACTGATACCTTCCTGCGCCAGTTCCTGCATCATGCCGGCCAAGTCCACCTTGCCGTCTGCGGTGCTTGCGCACGTGATCACACGCACGCCTCTCGATTCAAGTTCGTTCCGCGCCTGCGCCGGAGCCTGGTCGGTCGTCATGATCCAGACAGGCACTTGACGGGCTGAGCGGACCAACTGGCAGTCCAGCGGAATGGAGAGTTTGGAGTCCGAAACAACCCGTACCGGCGAACGGTGAAACAGCCCTGGCAAACGGCAGGTCAGTTCGGGGTCATCGGCCATGACCGTGCTGACACCAACCAGGATGGCATCTGCCCGGCTCCGCATCAGGTGCACGCGGGCCTTGACCTCCGGCCCGGTAATGCGGGTCGGCTTGCCCCGCTCGGCTGTGATCTTGCCATCGGAGGAAACGGCAAGCTTCAGAATCACTTGTGGCCGATTGTTGAGGTGTCTTGAGAGATAACCGGCCAACTGGTCCCGAACCTGATCTGCGAGCACCCCTTCGGTGACCTCGACACCCGCCTGACGCAATCTCGCATGACCGGCGCCAGACACCCGCGGGTCGGGATCGACGATCGCCGTTACCACGCGGCCGATGCCCGAAGAGATCAACGCATCGGCGCATGGCGGTGTGCGGCCGTGATGGCTGCAAGGCTCGAGCGTTACATATGCAGTTGCCCCTTTTGCGGCGTCACCGGCCATATCCAGCGCTTGCGTCTCCGCATGGGGCCGTCCACCCTCAGCCGTCGGGCTCACGGCGACCACTGTGCCTCGTTTGACGATGACGCATCCAACAGAGGGATTTGAACCGGTTGCGCCTCTCGTGCGCTGGCCGGCAGCAATTGCCAGACGCATAGAGTCTTCGTCTGTCATGAGAACTCACTCGCCGGATGCAGCTGGCGCAGTGGTGCTGGCAGCTTCGTCTTCATCTCCGCTCAGCTCACCAAGCAGGTTTTCAAAATCCTTGGCTTCAC
>JAWVYF010000281.1:0-3760 GCA_033722845.1 Anderseniella sp.
AAGCGCCGAAAGCGTTGAGCGCGACTGGAGCAATGGCCGTAAGGTGATTGGCAACCGTGCCTTCAACTTCAATACCGGCGGTGCCACAGCAGCTCCGGTAGAGGCACCTGAACCTGCTGTCCGCACTCTCGAGCAGGAGCGTGCCGCTGCACCGATCAGCTTTGGCAGCGATGACGGCGCCGCATCCGAAAGCGCGCTTTCAGCCCGCACCAAGGTGTATGGCCTTGAGCGCTCCGTTGCGCCCATCCTCAACAGCCGCAGTGAAGCCGCCTTGATGAATGCGCTGTCGGATTACGAAGCCATTGCCCGTAATGGTGGCTGGGGCCGCGTTCAGGTCAGCAAGGCTGTGCGCACCGGTGCCAAGGGCAGGGCGGTGGAGGCCATTCGCCGCCGCCTCGCCATTGAGGGCTATCTTCCACGCACCGCAGCGGGCGGCAATGTCTATGACAAGCAGGTTGCGCGCGCCGTGGCGGCCTTTCAGGAGAATTACGGCATTCCGGTAACCGGACGGGTAGATGCCGCCACGGCGACGGCTATGTCTGTGCCGGTTGAAGCTCGCATTTTGACCATGCGGGCAAATCTGCTGCGCATTCCGGAATATACCAAGCAACTGCAGCGCCGCTATGTGACGGTGAATATTCCGGCTGCCAAGCTTGAGGCGGTAGATGGCGGACGTGTTGTGACCAGTCACGCCGTTATCGTCGGCAAGCCAGAGCGGCCCTCACCGGTTGTTTCAAGCGAAGTCAGCGAAATCAACTTCAACCCCTATTGGCATGCGCCCAAGTCGATCGTGGCCAAGGACATTGTGCCGGAAGTGCGCAAGCACGGCATCCGCAAGCTCAAGGAGCTGCAGATCATCGTGCTGGACGGTGGCTATCAGGGCCCTGAAATTGACCCGCGCCAGATTGACTGGAAAGCACCTGCTGAAGAGATTGCAGAGCGGTATCACTTCCGCCAGGAGCCGGGCGGCATCAACGCCATGGCCTCGGTCAAGATCAATTTCCGCAACAAGTATGCCGTGTACATGCACGACACGCCGACCAAGCAACTGTTCAATTCGAACCAGCGCTATTTCAGCTCGGGCTGTGTGCGCGTTGAAGACGTGCACAAGCTGACAAGCTGGATGCTGCAGGGGCAGGACGGCTGGAACCTCCGCCAGATTGAGGGCATTGCCAGATCCGAAGAGCGACTCGATGTGAGCCTCAATGAAAAGGTGGGTGTGCGCTGGGTCTACCTGACCGCTTGGGCCGGGCCTGACGGCATGGTCCGCTTCCGCGACGACATCTACAATCTTGATGGCACCGGCTTTATCACCGGCCAGCCCATAGGTACCCCGGAAGAAAGCGCCGGCTGACGGCGTCTTGATGCGCAAGCCGGCAAGGTTGACAAGCGACGCAATGACGCTGGTCAGTGTGCCGCATTGCGGTTAGCCATCTTGATCTGCGATACAGGGCGCTTCAACTTTCGTATAAGTCAGTCATCACGCCCAACCTGACAGGGGTGGCCGGACAACATGAGGGAGACAATCATGACCGCACAGGCAAAAGCAGATCAGACCGGCATCTTTCCGGGGTTCTTCGAAAACAAGCTCGCAAACTCGGACCCCGACCTGGCCGCCGCCATCGCCAAGGAACACGAGCGCCAGTCTCACGAGATTGAGCTGATCGCGTCTGAAAACATCGTTTCGAGCGCCGTCATTGAGGCGCAAGGGTCTGTGCTGACCAACAAGTATGCCGAAGGCTATCCGGGCCGCCGCTACTATGGTGGTTGCCAGTATGTCGACATTGCCGAAGAACTGGCGATTGATCGGGCCAAGAAGCTGTTCAACTGCGAATACGCCAACGTGCAGCCGCACTCCGGCGCGCAGGCCAACCAGGCCGTGTTCTTTGCGCTGCTGCAGCCGGGTGACACCTACATGGGGCTTGACCTTGCCTGCGGTGGTCACTTGACCCACGGTTCGCCGGTCAACCAGTCGGGCAAGTGGTTCAACCCGGTCAACTACAAGGTGGACCCGAAGACCCACCTGATCGACTTCGATGAAGTCGAGAAGCTGGCGCTTGAAAGCAAGCCGAAGCTGATCATCGCCGGTGGGTCTGCCTATCCGCGCATCATCGACTTCAAGAAGTTCCGTGAGATTGCTGACAAGGTTGGCGCATACTTCATGGTGGACATGGCACACTTTGCCGGTCTCGTTGCCGGCGGCGTTCACCCGAACCCGCTCGAGTACGCCCACGTTGCAACCACCACTACCCACAAGACCCTGCGTGGTCCGCGTGGCGGCATGATCCTGTCCAACGATCCTGACCTCGGCAAAAAGTTCAATTCTGCCGTGTTCCCAGGTTTGCAGGGTGGCCCGCTGATGCACGTTATCGCTGCCAAGGCGGCTGCTTTCGGCGAAGCGCTGCAGCCTGACTTCAAAATCTACGCTCAGGCAATTATCGACAACGCCAAGGCGCTTGCCGGTGCCATGAAGGATGGCGGTCTCGACCTGGTGTCAGACGGTACCGACACCCACGTGATGCTGGTGGACCTGCGTCCCAAGGGACTGACCGGGCGCGATGCTGAAGTCTCTCTGGGCCGCGCCAATATCACCTGCAACAAGAACGGCATTCCGTTTGACCCTGAAAAGCCGATGGTGACGTCCGGCATCCGTCTGGGCTCGCCCGCGTGCACCACGCGTGGCTTCGGCGTCGCCGAATTTGCCGAAGTGGGCAAGCTCATCATCGAAGTGCTCGATGGTCTGGCTGCCAACGGCGCTGACGGCAATGCGGACGTCGAAGCTGCTGTGAAGCAGAAGGTGGTTGCATTGACTGACCGTTTTCCGATTTATTCCTGAGTCGAGCGACTCACGGACTAACCGGAAAACAGAAAGGGGATGACTGCTGATGCGGTGTCCCTATTGCAGCAACCAGGAATCACAGGTCAAGGACTCGCGGCCCTCTGAAGACGGGGCCGCGATCCGCCGCCGCCGCTACTGCCCTGATTGCGGTGGCCGCTTCACCACGTTCGAGCGCGTCCAGTTGCGCGAACTCGTCGTGGTCAAGAAGTCTGGCAAGAGAGTGCCATTCGACCGGGACAAACTGGCCCGCTCAGTCGCGATTGCGGTGCGCAAACGTCCCGTCGATCCCGAACGCATCGAGCGTATGTTGTCCGGTATCGTTCGCCAGCTGGAAAGCCTTGGCGAAACTGAAATTCCTGCAGACCAGATTGGCGAACACGTAATGGAAGGGTTGCGGGTTCTTGATGACGTGGCCTATGTCCGCTTTGCATCGGTTTACCGGAATTTCCGTGAAGCCAAGGATTTTGAAAACCTGCTTGGTGAGCTGAGCGGAGATGAAGACGAAGCTGCCAGCACCAGTGTGCCAGCTGCATCCGGCGATTGAGTTCTCATGACAGACGAAGACTATATGCGTCTGGCAATTGCTGCCGGCCAGCGCACGAGAGGCGCAACCGGTTCAAATCCCGCTGTTGGATGCGTCATCGTCAAACGAGGCACAGTGGTCGCCGTAAGCCCGACGGCTGAGGGTGGACGGCCCCATGCGGAGACGCAAGCGCTGGACATGGCTGGTGACGCAGCAAAAGGGGCAACTGCATATGTAACGCTCGAGCCTTGCAGCCATCACGGCCGCACGCCGCCATGCGCCGATGCGTTGATCTCTTCGGGCATCGGCCGCGTGGTAACGGCGATCGTCGATCCCGACCCGCGGGTGTCTGGCGCCGGTCATGCGAGATTGCGTCAGGCGGGTGTCGAGGTCACCGA
>JAWVYF010000282.1:0-3754 GCA_033722845.1 Anderseniella sp.
CTTCTGCCGCTTCGACAAGGAGTTCACCGGCAAGGCCGCTACCCTCGCCTCCAAGCAGCAGGGGCCGCGCATCCAGCTCGTCTACATGGAGATGGACGCGACGGATTCAGACTGCATGGGCAACGAACCGATCTACCAGAACGGCGAGATCGTCGGGCTCACCACTGGCGGCGCCTATGGCCACGCGGTGAAGAAGTCGCTGACCTTTGCCTATGTGGATCCGAACAAGGTCAGCATGGACGGCGACTTCGAGATCATGATCTACAACGAGATGCACCCTGCCCGCATCATCGCCCAGCCCGCCTGGGACCCGGACAACGAGCGGCTGAGGGCGTAACCGCAGCCGCTGGACGCCTTGTGCAATCGATCACAGACGCGTGAGTTGCCCGTGATCTAGCGTGAAATCACCAACAACAACTCCGTAAAGGAGGACCTGGTGATGACATACGACCTGAAAATCATCTGCCTGATGGCAAGCATCGGCATGGCGTCGTATCTGTTCAGCCTCGCATTTGCCTGAGGCGGCGGACAGGATTAGAGCCCGGCGGCGATATAAACCACTTCAAGGTTGGCGCGCACCGGCTGTGTGGCCCATGCAAACACGATCATGGCAGCGCCCAACAGCGCCCAGGCTTTGACGGTCATGGCAAATCCTTTCCCTCGCGCCCGCAAATCTACTTTGCGCACGGCGGCAAACGAACCCTCCAGCCCTTCGAGAAGGACTGAAAGACTGACCGGTTATGGTTAATGAGTGGTTAAGCGGTTGCTCAGGCCGGATTTGCCAAGCGGCGCTCAAGGGCACCACGCAGCATGCCGTACGGTGCCAGAAGCACCAGTGCCATGGAGACCTTCACGACCAGGTCACCCAGTGCCCAAGACACCCAGCGTGGCGCTTCGGTGGCCATAACGCCCAGTAGCGGTGCCGGCTGCACGGCAAAGTCCAGCCCCTCACCCAGGAATGACAGGCTGGCAGCAAACGCGAACGAGAAGAACACAAACGTGTCCACCACAGCGCCCAGCATCGACGAGATCAGCGGCGCGCGCCACCATGTGCCGGTGCGCAGGCGGTCGAAGATCGACACGTCGAGCAGCTGGGAAATCAGGAAAGCAGAACCGGACGCAATGGCGATGCGCGGCGATGCAACTATGATCGACACGATCACGGCGATGATGAAGCCGGCAACCACCACCTTGCGGGCAGCAGCCGGACCGAACAACTTGTTGGTCAGATCGGTGACCAGGAATGCCACCGGGAAGGTGAACGCCGCATATGTCAGCAGGTCAGCCAGGTTGATGCCGCCCAGCGTGGCATGCACGGGGAACTGCACCAGGTAGTTGGACCCGGCGATGATGGCAGCCATGGCGGCCACAGCAATGATGAAGTGATGTGATTTCATGATGGGCGCAGCGTTTGGCAGGAATCCCCGCGCAATGCAAGCTGATTGCGCCTAGTTCATGCCACGGCGCAACGCCGCACCCAGAATTGCGTGCAAATCGCCCGTATTGTCTTGCCCCGGGGTTTGCTCATCAAGCAACGGCTCCAGATTACAGGAAATGCCAAGGCCCGCCTCATCAAGCGCCAGGCACAACGTCACCAATGCATCGGCAATGTCATCCATGTTCCGCTCCACGCCGGGGTCAAGTTGCATCATGACCGTCAGCGCTTGCTTGCGAAGGCCGCGCTGGGTCAACCCGATGGCCGAAAGGGCGAGCGTCTCGAACCGGTTGGCCAGCCGGCAGGCGATGGGCCATGTCACCTCGCCAGTCATGCCGGCATGGCGCACGGCAAAGGCCAGTTGCTCCAAGCCGGCGAAGACCGCGCGCGCGTGCTGAGGCGGCAACTCGTTGGACAATACGTTCCATCCAGCTTCCCAGCAGCTGGCATCTTCGTAATGCATCCCGGCAATCCAGCTGCGCAGGCCCGCCAGCACCAGCCGGTCCCCGGCCGTCTGCATCGGATACATGACGATAGATGTGAAAGCTTCACTGGACATGGGCAAACCTCAATTCCCGACTAATTTAGTCAATATTTTAGATTGCCACGGAGGTCAAGCCGAAACGAGTAATCATCTATATATTTCAGCACTTTGGAATGTTTCAAAGACTGCCGCACAAACACAAGGGGCGGCCCCATGGACCGCCCTTCGCATCAAACATGTAATGAAATCAGCTGGATCAGCCGACGATTTCAGCGTCGGAGAAGTTCTGTTCAATCTCGATCTTGGCGTTTTCCGGGCTGTCGGAACCGTGCACGGAGTTTGCCTCGATGGATTCGGCAAATGCCTTGCGGATGGTGCCTTCATCAGCATCGGCCGGGTTGGTGGCACCCATCACCGCGCGATACTTGGCAACAGCATCTTCGCCTTCCAGCACCTGCACGACGATCGGGCCAGAGGTCATGAAGTTGACCAGTTCCATGTAGAACGGGCGTTCCTTGTGTACCTCATAGAACTTCTTGGCATCGTCTTCGGTCCACTTGACGCGCTTCTGCGCGACGATGCGCAGACCAGCGTCTTCGATCATGGCGTTGATCTTGCCAGTCAGATTGCGGCGGGTGGCATCGGGCTTGATGATGGAGAAAGTGCGCTGCACGGCCATCGGACGTTCCTTCATGTCTGTTGAAAGTGGAGAGGTTTAAAGATGGCGCGCTTATAGCCGCCGGTCCGGGCAACTTCAACCGCCGAAACACAAACGGAGTGCCCCGCGACAACAGGGCACTCCGCTAGCCATGTACCGGATATCAGTTGCGCGCCAGCAATGGCGTGATGCGGCGCACCGATACGCGGCGGTTTTCTGCTTCCGCTTCCTGCGTCGGAATTTTCGGATACAGTTCACCACGCCCAACCGTCGCCAGGTTTTCATCGCCGATGTTGAAGTACTCCATCAGCATCTGCTTCACCGCCTGGGCACGTTCTTCAGACAGCTTCATATTGGCAGCCTCGGTGCCCACTGCATCCGTGTGCCCCTCAATGAGGAACACTTCATCCGGGTTGCCAGCAACGATACGCTCGATGGTTTCCCCAATCCGATCGAGCTTGGGGATCTCTTCTTCGCGCAGGAAGCCTTCACCGAAGCCGAAGCGCACAGTATCGACCTCGATCCCCGGTACCGCGTAGCGTAAACGCGGTTGTGACCGGAAATCCTCGACCCGATAGCGCTTCTTCGTTTGCACCAGCGGCCCGGCGGTCAGCCAGTCCTCGATCTCTTCGTCATATGCTTCTGCAGCGGCGATGTTGGGCCGCGACAGAATGACAGCCGTTGCCACCGCACCGGCGGCAACCGCCAGCGCGAAGGCGGGATCGTTCAACCGCTGCCGGCGGCGTTCACGCCTGTTGCCAAATCGGGTGCGCAAGGCCTGTCGATCACTGCGCATGCGTTCGCGAAGAGCCTGCTGCTGGTGATCGGTGAGGTTGTCCAGCCTGAGCGCACGGCGGTTGGCATCAATGCGACGCTCCAGTGCATTGGCCGTCAGATCATCTGCCGGGCGATCATCTTCCAGCAGATCGCGCAAGGTCAGCTGATCGCCACGCATTGGCAGATCGTCAGACCGGCGGCGCCCGTCACTATCCTCGTCGCGGTTACGCTCACGGCGGGTGCCATCGCGCGCGGCAACGCGGGAACGGATCTCTTGCCGGTCACCGGCAAGCACCTCCCGCAACTGTTTGCGCTGGCGATCATCCAGACCCTCCAGGGCAAGCAGACCGCGCGTTGCCTGAATGCGCTCGCGAAGTTCGTTGTCTTTCAGCTCGGCCGC
>JAWVYF010000283.1:0-3723 GCA_033722845.1 Anderseniella sp.
AGCTGGCCTTCTACAACGCGGCCTTCTCACAACTGTGGTCGCTCGATACCAAGTGGCTTGATAGCCGGCCCAGCCACGGCGAGATTCTCGATAGACTGCGTGAAGAGCGCAAGCTGCCCGAGCAGGCCAACTACCGCACCTGGAAGAAGGAGCAGCTTGCCTCCTACGAACGCCTTGATACGCAGGAGGAGCTTTGGCACCTGCCAGATGGCCGCTCGCTTCGCGTTGTGTCGGAGCAGCCGCGTTCCGGCGAGGTGTCGGTGTTATATGAAGACGTCTCGGAAAAGATTCAGCTCGAGAGCCGCTATAACGAGCTTATCGGTGTCCAGCGCGAGACCATCGACAACCTGCACGAAGGCCTCGCCCTGTTCGGCACGGACGGATGCCTGCGGTTGTTCAACCCGACGTTCAGCCGCATCTGGCAGCTTGATGAGGCATTCCTGGAATCACGGCCCCACGTGGTCGAGATATTCCAGCACTGCG
This sequence comes from Anderseniella sp., assembly GCA_033722845.1. Taxonomy (GTDB): domain Bacteria; phylum Pseudomonadota; class Alphaproteobacteria; order Rhizobiales; family Aestuariivirgaceae; genus Anderseniella. The sequence continues at coordinate 484 of JAWVYF010000283.1, forward strand.
CCACCCTGATGCCCGACCCGCAGATGTGGTCGGAGGTGAAGCTGGCGGTGACATCTCTTTCCGACGGCCGCCGCGCGCTGCAGGACAGGTTGAGCCGGCCGGACGGCATGGCGCTCGACTACAACGTGGTACCGCTGCCCGATGGCAACACCCTGATTACCTATGTGGACGTGACTGCCAGTGCCGGCATCGAACGCGCGCTGCGTGAACGCAACGAGGCGCTGGAAGCGGCAGACCGGCTCAAGACCGGTTTCATGTCCAACGTGTCCTACGAACTGCGCACCCCGCTTAACTCCATCCTCGGCTTTGCCTCCATGTTGTCTGCCGGCATTGCTGGCGAGCTGGCACCCAAGCAGGCCGAGTATGTCAGCGATATCCAGTCGTCATCCAACGACCTGCTTGCGGTCATCGACGCCATCCTCGACCTGACCACCATTGATGCTGGTGCCATGGAACTGAAACTCGAGGACGTGAAGATTGAAGACCTGCTGACCGGCGTTGCAAATGACTTTGTCGACCGCGTGGATGAGCGCGACCTGACGCTGAATATCGAGATTGCCGAAGACGCAGGTGAGGTCCGCGCCGACCATCGCCGCCTGCACCAGACTTTGTCCCAGCTTGTGTCCAATGCGATTGGGTTCTCGCCGAAGGGATCGACCATCCGGATGGGCGCGCGCCGCGATCAAGCCGACATCCTGTTGTGGGTGGCTGACAATGGCCGCGGCATGGACCCCGATTTCCAGAAAAAGGCTTTTGAGCGGTTCAATTCGAGGCCGGCTGCTGGTGGCCACCGTGGTCCGGGCCTGGGGCTTGCACTGGTCAAGAGCTTCGTAGAACTGCACGGCGGCTCTGTTCGGCTGATGTCGCGGCTGTCGGAGGGAACCACGGTGATCTGCAGGCTTCCCGCTGCAGGTCCGCGCCTGAGCGTGACCGAGCCTGCGGTGGACGGGCCATCCAGTGAGGCAATCGACTCTGAAGCTGAAACGGCTACCGGTGAAGCACTTCCGGCGACCGGGAGTGCCCAGTCGTGACAGTGCAGCCGGGCAATGCCATGAATGGCAGCGGAACGCTGACCGTCGCCTTGCCGGACGAGGCGGCCAGCGAAGCGTTCGGGCGCAGCCTCGCGATGTTTCTGAAGGCAGGCGACCTGATCCTGCTGCAAGGTGATCTGGGGGCCGGCAAGACCACGATCGCACGCGCACTGATCCGCGCGCTGGCCGGTGATGGTGAGCTGGAAGTGCCAAGCCCGACATTCACCCTTGTCCAGCCCTACGAACTCAGCGGCCTGAATGTATCCCACATGGACTTTTACCGCCTCGAAGATGAAGCGGAAGCCGGCGAGCTTGGCCTGGACGAGGCGCTGGATACCGGCGTGGTCATTGTCGAGTGGCCAGAGCGCGCCGAGACAGCCTTGCCGCAAGGGGCATTGCGCATCTGCCTTAACGAGGAGGGCGTGGGCCGTACCGCATTGCTGTCGTCGCCGGAGCCTGGCTGGCAGGAGCGCATTGCCCGCATGATCGCCGTTGACAGGTTTCTGGATCGCGCTGGCTGGGCCGGCGCTATTCGCCATCGCATTCCCGGAGATGCATCATCACGCCGCTACGAACGCCTGTCTGCTGGCCCCGGCGGTGCGGCGGCGCTGCTCATGGACATGCCGGCCCGGCCCGATGGTCCGCCTGTGCGGGGCGGCAAACCCTATAGCCGCATCGCCAACCTGGCCGAGGATATCCGGGCCGTCGATGCCGTGAACACCCAGTTGATTGCTCAAGGTTACAGCGCGCCTGTCATCATCGCTATTGATCATGCCCAGGGGCTTGCGCTGGTGGAGGATTTCGGCAGCACCTCGTTCAACAGCATGATCGGTGATGGCAAAGATATTTCCGGCCCGCTCAATGAGGCGGTTGCCCTGCTGGCCGACATGGCGGGCCGCAACTGGCCTGCGTCCGTTTCGCTGTCCAATGGCGAGGCATACCCGGTGCCGGCTTACGACCGCGATGCCCTGATGATCGAGGCTGAGCTGTGCCTTGACTGGTACTGGCCATACCTTGTCGGAACCGAGCCTGACGATAGCGTGCGAGACAGCTTCCTTGCTGCCTGGGACAAGGTCCTGCCATTGGCGAAAGCAGACCATCCGGTTTGGGTCATGCGAGACTTCCACGTCGACAACCTGTTCTGGTTGGCCGACCGGCAAGGCCATGCCCGTATTGGCCTGATCGACACCCAGGACTGTGTGCTCGGTCATCCGGCTTACGATCTCGCCTCCCTGCTGCTTGATGTGCGCGTTACATTTCCAAAGCAGGTTTCTGACGACTATCTCGACATCTACTGCGCCTTGCGGGCCATGGCGGATGACAGCTTTGAGGAAGCGGCATTCCGCCAAGCCTATGCCGTGCTCGGAGCCCAGCGCGCCACCAAGATTCTCGGTATCTTTGCCCGGCTTGCCAAACGCGACGGCAAACCCGGTTACCTGCGCTTCCTGCCACGCACCAGTGAAGTTCTCGAAATCTGTCTGCGCCATCCCGCCATGGCTGATGTCCGGGCGTGGTTTGATCAGCATTTGCCTGCCCGCTTGCGCGACAGGGGGCCGGCATGATTGGCACCCGCGCCATGATGCTGGCAGCCGGACTTGGCACGCGCATGCGCCCTCTCACGCTCACCCGTCCCAAGCCGCTGATCGAGGTGGCCGGACGCTCGCTGCTTGATCGCGGCGTTGACGCGCTGCAGCGCGCTGGCGTCTCGCAAGTGGTGGTCAACAAGCACTATCTCGCTGACCAGATCGACGGCTGGGCGGCAGCACGCGCCACCCCGCACATCGTCGTGCAGGACGAAGAGGCGTTGATCCTCGATACCGGTGGCGGCGTGGCAAAGGCCCTGCCGCATCTTGGGCCTGATCCGTTCTTCGTGCTGAACTCGGATTCGTTCTGGGTCGATGGCCCGGCCCCGGCCTTGCAACGCATGCGCGACGCGTGGAACGATGCCACGATGGACTGCCTGCTTCTGCTTGCCCGCAAGAACCACTCGACTGGTTTCGATGGCCCCGGGGATTTCGACATGGATGACACCGGACGGCTGGCGCGCCGGTCTGGCGAAACCGCTGAACATGTCTATGCCGGAGCCTACCTTGTTCACCCTCGCCTGTTCAGGGACGCTCCCGGGGGTGCATTTTCAATGAACGAACTGTGGAACCGGGCACTGGCTGAAGGCCGCCTGCATGGCCTTGTCCACGATGGCTGGTGGCTG
>JAWVYF010000284.1:0-3709 GCA_033722845.1 Anderseniella sp.
GATTGATTGTTCCGGTCTGGTGCAAGTGGCCTTTCAGGCCTGCGGGTTCGACTGCCCGCGCGACAGCGACATGCTGCACGCAGGCTTCGGCCGTCCGTTGAAGCAGGATCGCTCCTTGCGTCTGCAACGCAATGATCTGGTATTCTGGAAAGGCCATGTCGGCATCATGCTGGATAACGCCACGCTGCTGCACGCGAACGGCTATCACATGCAAACCGTGGTCGAGCCGTTGTCGGTTGCGATCAAGCGCATCGCCGATCTGTACGGAACAGTTACCGGCGTGTCGCGGCTGAAGGAGTTTTCCACGCCAACTGGGCAACAGGCGGGTGAGGCGGCTCAGTAGCCAGCCGATTTGTCGACCACGTTCTGCAGTTCGCCGCCGGCTTCAAACGTCTTGATCTGGTTGAGGATGTATTGGCACAGCGCTTCCGGCTCGGAGTCGGCTGCATTGTGCGGGGTTACCGTGACCTTCGGGTGCGTCCACAAAGGACTATCCGCTGGCAGCGGTTCGGTTTCGAAAACATCCAGGGAGGCGGCTCCCAACTCACCTGCATCGAGGCTGGCGATGATGTCTGCTTCCACCTGCAGCTTGCCTCGGCCTGCATTGATGATCACCGGTGCGCCCAGCGGCCCGTCACTTGCCAGCTTGCGGAACAGCGTGCGGTTGAGAATGCCCTCGGTTGCCGGTGTGTGCGGCAGCAGGCACACCAGAATGTCGGTTGCGGCCAGAAACGCGTCGAGCTCGCCTTGCCCTGCAAAGCTGGTCACGCCATCGACCTGCTTGCGCGAATTGCTCCAGCCGTTCACCTGAAAGCCAAGGTGCACCAGTTTTTCGGCTGCATCGCGGCCAAGCTCGCCCATGCCCATCACGCCGACACGCATGGCAGACGCCGCCCATTGTGGCCGGTCAGACCAGACACCGGTCTGCTGCGCTTCGTCGAAATGCCGCTGCTGACGGTGATGCAGCAGCACGTGCAGGCAGACATACTCGCTCATCCGCATGGTCAGGTTGGGATCGACAACGCGCACCAGCGGCACGTCCGGCAGTTTCGGTTCAGACAGGATATGGTCAACGCCAGCGCCCAGCGAAAACACCGCCTTCAGATTGGGAAAGCCCGCCAGCACGCCTACGGGTGGCAACCAGGCAAGCGCGTAATCCACTGCATCAGGTGCGGTACCGTTGTCGGGCCAGATAACCACATCCAGCTCCGGCGCATATGTGTTGAACCGCTCGACCCATGGTTTCGGGTCCCAGCGCTGGATGACAAGCGCGAGTGTGGTCATGGGGCATCCTCCCGGATCGGTTCTGGTTACTGTGATACCGCGCCGCCGGCACGCGCCTTGAGGTCGAAGGCAGCAGCCAGTAGCGCCTTGGTATAATCGGTCTGCGGATTGTCGAATATCTCATCTGCCGGACCCTGCTCCACAACCACGCCGTTGCGCATGACGACCACGTCATTGGCCAGCGCGCGCACAACCTTCAGGTCGTGACTGATGAACAGATAGGCGAGGTCGTGGGTCTTCTGCAGCTTGCGCAACAGGTCGACGATTTGCGCTTGCACCGACATGTCGAGCGCGCTGGTTGGTTCGTCCAGCATCACGAATTTTGGCTCCAGCACCATGGCGCGTGCAATGGCGATGCGCTGGCGTTGGCCACCGGAAAACTCGTGCGGATAGCGATCCATTGCATCTGCCGGCACTGCAACTTCCTCCAGCGCCTTTGCCACCCGTTCGGTGCGCTGGTCATAGGTCAGTTCCGGCTGCTGGATCAGCAGGCCTTCCTCGACGATCTGCCGGATCGACATGCGCGGGCTGAGTGATCCGTACGGGTCCTGGAACACCACCTGCATTTCGCGCCGGAGCGGGCGCATCTGCTTCTCGCTGCTGCCGTCCAGCCGGTCGCCCATATAAACGATCTGGCCCTCGGAGCTGATCAGCCGCAGGATGGCGAGGCCCAACGTGGTCTTGCCCGAGCCGGACTCGCCCACCACACCCAGCGTCTGCCCGGCGCGCACGGTAATCGAGACGTCATTGCAAGCCTTCACGTGACCCACGGTCTTGCGGAAGAAGCCGCGCTTGATCGGGAACCAGACCTTCAGGTTGTCGGTTTGTACCACCACCGGGGCAGCCCGGTCGGCCTTGGGCGGGCGGCCCTTGGGCTCGGCCTCCAGCAGCATTCTGGTGTACTCGTGCTGCGGCTTTGAGAACAGCTGCGCAGTCTTGCCAGCTTCAACGATTTCGCCATGCTTCATTACGCATACATGGTCTGCCACATGGCGCACCACGCCGAGGTCATGCGTGATCAGGATGATCGCCATGCCAAACTCGCGCTGCAGGTCCTTCAGCAGTTCCAGGATTTGCGCCTGCACGGTGACGTCCAGCGCGGTGGTCGGCTCGTCGGCAATCAGCAGTTCGGGATTGTTGGCCAGCGCCATGGCAATCATTACGCGCTGACGCTGACCGCCGGACAGCTGGTGCGGATAAGACCCGAGCCGGCTTTCGGCATTGCGAATGCCCACCTTGTCGAGCAGCTCCAGCGTCCGCTTGCGCGCGGCATCTTCCCTCAGGCCCTGGTGCAGTTCCAGAATCTCGCCGATCTGGCGCTCGACCGTATGCAGCGGGTTGAGCGAGGTCATCGGCTCCTGGAAGATCATGGTGATGTCATTGCCGCGCACCCGGCGAAGGTCATCCTCATCGTTGTCCAGCAGGTCCTCGCCCTTGAACATGACCGTTCCGGACGGGTGATGTGCAGCCGGGTAGGGCAGCAGCTTGAGGATCGACAGTGCGGTTACCGATTTGCCCGAACCGGACTCGCCCACCAATGCCAGCGTCTCGCCTCGCTTCACCTCGAACGAGACACCCTTGACCGCATGGGTGACGTTGCCGCCCTGGCGGAAGTCCACCGCCAGATCGGAAACGCTCAGCAGTGTGTCGTGCGTCTTGCTCATGCAAACGTCTTTCTCGGATCGAACGAGTCACGCACTGCCTCGCCGATGAATACCAGCAGCGACAGCATGATCGACACAACGGCAAAGCCGGTCAGGCCCAGCCACGGCGCCTGCAGGTTGGCCTTGCCCTGTGCCAGCAACTCTCCAAGCGATGGCGAGCCCGGCGGCAGGCCGAAGCCGAGGAAGTCCAGGGCGGTCAGCGTGGTGACAGAACCGGACAGAATGAACGGCATGAAGGTGACGGTCGCCACCATGGCATTGGGCAGCAGGTGCTTGAACATGATCTTGCGGTCGGTAAGGCCCAGCGCGCGCGCTGCCCGCACATACTCGAAGTTGCGCCCCCGCAGGAACTCGGCCCGCACAACGCCCACAAGAGCGGTCCACGAGAACAGCAGCATGATGCCCAGCAGCAACCAGAAGTTCGGTGTCAGGAAGGCCGCCAGAATAATCAGCAGGTAGAGCGTGGGGATCGAAGTCCAGATTTCTATGAAGCGCTGGAACAACAGGTCCGTCCAGCCACCGAAATAGCCCTGCACCGCCCCGGCCGCCACGCCCACGATCGACGACAGCACCGTGAGGATGAGGCCGAACAGCACCGAAATGCGGAAGCCGTAAATCAGCCGCGCAATCACGTCGCGGCCCTGATCGTCAGTGCCGAGCCAGTTCATGTTGCCGAACACGCAGTTGATGTCTTCAACGCCCTTCTCATAGCGTTTGCAGGCGTCTTCCTTGCTGAGCAGAAAGGCCGGCGGTGACGGGGC
>JAWVYF010000285.1:0-3700 GCA_033722845.1 Anderseniella sp.
AGCAGCAGCGCATCACCGCCGCGCGTATCGAACTCAATGCCCGCAACCTGAATATCGACACGCCCAACGCCAAGCCGGGCGAGCGTGCCAATATCGACGAGTTCAAGCTGCGCGGCCAGGCCATGTTCGACGAGCGCAAGTTCGTGGTGGATGATCTGATCGTGCTGTCCGGCAAGGGTGGTGTGCGGGTGCGCGGACAATTCGTCGGCGATGGTGACGCGGTTGGTGTGTATATTGCCGGGCGGGGCCGCTCGCTGGATCATGAGATCATCCGCAAGTTGTGGCCGCCGGTGATGGCACCACAGTCGCGTGGCTGGTATCGGGAAAACCTGGCCAAGGGCCGGGTGGATGATGCCGAATTCAGGGTGCGCCTGTCCGGCGCTCAGATCAAACAGGCGTTGGACGGCAGGCCATTGCCGCCGGATGCAGTCGATCTGAAGTTCTCGGCCAGCGACGTGGAATTCTCCTACGCTGACGGTCTGCCGCGAGTGACGGAGGCAGCCGGAAAATTCCACCTGACCGGCACGGTGTTCGACATCGATTTCGACAAGGCGACCATTCCGCTGCCGTCAGGCAAGGCGCTGGCGATAACCGGCGGCAACATGCAGATCACCAAGCTGGCCTTGCCGGTATCGCCTGCCACCATGACCATCCGGCTCGATGGCGACGTGACGTCCTATGCCGAGTATGCCGATCTGCCGCCGCTGGAACTGGTCAAGGATTCCAACTTCGACATTTCGTCCGTCAGTGGCCGGGGGCTTGTCACGCTCAAGCTTGCAATGCCTTTGAAGCCCGGCATCACGTCGGCAGACTTTGATGTCTCTGCCGAGGCGAAGCTTGTGGATGGGCGCATTCGCAACGCCATCGAGGGCGTGGACCTTGAAAGCGCCACCATTGACCTCAGCCTGCAGGACACGGTGATCGCCGGCAAGGGCAAGGCCAAGCTTGGCGACAAGCAGGCCAGCATCAGCTGGCGCCGGCCGCTCACCAAGTCCGCCAATGCGGATGAGGACCTGACCTTGTCAGCCAGCCTAACCGATCGCGACCGGCAGAAACTCGGCATCAGTCTGGACCCTTACCTGGTCGGCCCGACGCCGGTCGAGGTATCCATGGTTCGCCGCGGCGGCGAGATCGTGTCTGCCAGGGTCAAGGCTGACCTGTCCAAAACCCGCATGGAGCTGGATGCACTTGGCTGGAGCCGCGCACCCTCCAAGGGCACCAAGGCCACATTCGCCGTCGACATGAGTGATGCCAAGGTCATCAAGATCAACGACCTCGAAGTGACCGGCAACGACCTGCAGATTGTCGGCAAGGTTCGGGTCGGCAAGAGCGGTGGCCTGATAGATGCCTCACTGCCGCGGTTCATTCTCAGCAAGACAAACCAGCTGGCGCTGGAAGTCGACAATTCGGGCGGCAACCTGCGCCTCGGTGTTGGCGGTGCAAGCCTCGATGCACGGCCACTGATTTCGCGCATGATGTCCAGCACCGTGGCAAAGCCGGGCGAGGCAAGTGAGCCGCCGGTATCGATCAACACCAATATCAGCCGCATTTACGTGCATCGCGGCGAACTGGTGAACAACGTCAAGGGTCAACTGGTTCTGCAGGGCGGGGCGGTGCAGCGGTCTGAAGTCAGCGGCACCTATGCCAATGGCGCGCCCATTACCATGCGCATCGTGCGAGATGCCTCTGGTCAGCGCCGCATGCGGGTGACGGGCCGCGATGCCGGCGCCACGCTGCGGGCCGTCAACCTGTATTCCAAGATCGCCGGTGGCACGATCAACTTCGGCGCCATTCTGGGCAACCCGGGGCAGGGCGCCATCCAGCGTGGCCTGCTGGAAGTGCGCAACTTCACCGTTCAGAACGAAGCAGCGCTTTCGACCATCGACAGCACGACCCGCCAGGCCGGCAGGGGTGGCCGGGGACCGCGCGCAAATGGCTTGCGCCTGTCGCGTCTGTCAGTGCCGTTCTCGGTGGACAACAGCTATGTCCGCATTGGCGATGCGCTGGTGCAGGGACCTGAGATCGGGGCATCCGCCCAAGGCATCATCCGCAAGCAGGACCTGGCGATGGACATTGGCGGGACCATTATTCCGGCTTACGCGCTGAACTCGGCCATTTCCAATGTGCCGCTGGTGGGCGACATCCTGACCGGCGGCAAGGGCCAAGGGGTGTTCGGGCTGAACTTCGCATTGCAAGGCTCGATGAACCAGCCGCGCTTCCTGGTCAATCCGGTCTCGGCAATTGCTCCGGGCATCTTCCGCAACATATTCAACATTGGCGGCGGTCAGACCAATGCCGATGGCACCGCGCGCACCCGCGGTCAGGGATCACGCCAGCGCCAGCGCGCCCGCGAGCTGCAGAGCACGCGCTAGCCTGCACGCTTTACCAGTGCGTGCTTCTTCTTGCCGAGCGATAGCTTGATCATGCCGCCTTCTGCGAAATCGGCTTCGGTCACCGCATAGCCGGGGTCCGTGACCTTCGCGCCATTGACGCTGACCGAGTTGCCCTGAACGGCGCGGCGCACTTCTCCGTTGGACGAAGCAAGGCCAGCCGCCACGAACAGCGCCAGCAGCCCGTCTCCCGGCTTGCCATCGATGGTTGGCAGATCGTCGCCCGCGCCACCTTGCTCGAAGGTCTTCTGCGCCGTCTCGGCAGCCGCCCGCGCTGCGTCCGAACCGTGCAGCAGGGTCGTGGCCTCGTTGGCGAGCACCTTCTTGGCCTCGTTCACCTCAACGCCCTTGAGGGCCGCCAGCTTGGCAATCTCTTCCAGCGGCAAGGTGGTGAACAGCTTCAGGAACCGTTCAACGTCTGCATCCTCGGTGTTGCGCCAGTATTGCCAGTAATCGTAAGGCGGCAGCATGTCGGCGTTGAGCCACACGGCCCCCGCCGCCGTCTTGCCCATCTTTGCTCCGGATGACGTGGTCAGCAGCGGAGAGGTAAGTGCATAGAGCTGCTTCTGGTCCACCCGGCGGCCAAGTTCCATGCCGTTGATGATATTGCCCCACTGGTCTGATCCGCCCATCTGCAGCTCGCAATTATAGCGCCGCGACAGCTCGACGAAGTCATAGGCCTGCAGGATCATGTAGTTGAACTCGAGGAAGGTAAGCGGCTGCTCGCGTTCCAGCCGCAGCTTCACCGAGTCGAATGTCATCATCCGGTTGATGGTGAAGTGCGGGCCGTAGTCGCGCAGGAACGCGATGTACTTCAGCTCGTCCAGCCAATCGGCATTGTCGACCATCACGGCGTCGGTCTTGCCGCTGCCGAAGGTGAGGAACTTTGAGAACACCTGCTTGATGCCGTTCATATTGGCCGCGATGTCTGCCTCGGTCAGCAGCTTGCGCGATTCATCCTTGCCGGACGGATCGCCCACCTTGGTGGTGCCGCCACCCATCAGCGCAATCGGCTTGTTGCCGGTCTGCTGCAGCCAGTGCAGCATCATGATCGGCAGCATCGAGCCGACGTGCAGGCTTGGCGCGGTGCAGTCAAACCCGATATAGGCCGTTATCGGCCCTTCAAGCACGCGCTTGTCGAGCCCTTCCGGGTCGGAAATCTGATGGATGAAGCCGCGGCTCTCGAGCACGCGCAGGAAGTCGGATTTGAACGTCATCTTAAGGCTCATGTGATAAGGTGCGCGCCTCATAACACGAAGAGGGCGAATGGCAAATCCCGTCAACGCGATAGGGCTGATGAGCGGCACCTC
>JAWVYF010000286.1:0-3682 GCA_033722845.1 Anderseniella sp.
CCACGTGGAATCCATTGGCATAGATGAGACTGTTCTGGGGGTGATAAAGCCGAAAGTCCGGTTGAATCTGCCTGACACTTTTGCCCGTTTTCTACCTGCGCCCGGAGCCGCCAGCCACAAGTACACCCGTGGTGCCGCCATCATGGTTTCCGGGGGGCCATGGAACACCGGGGCCGCCCGGCTCGCCGCAATCTCGGCGCTGAGGGCCGGTGCGGGACTGGTCACGGTGGCCTCGCCCGAAGCCGCCATGCCCATAAATGCGGCCCATCTGACGGCGGTCATGCTGAAACAGGCGGACTCGGCCAGTGAGCTGGCAGGCATTCTGGCCGACCCGCGCATCACCGCCTGCGGCATCGGCCCGGCGGCAGGCGTGGGGCAGGAGACGCGCGACAAGGTGCTGGCGGTTCTTGCGGCTGGTTGCGCCGCCGTGCTGGACGCCGACGCGCTGACCAGTTTTGCCGGTCAGCCGCAGACCCTTTTTGACGCCGTCACGGCGCAGGAACGCCCGGTTGTACTGACCCCGCATGAAGGCGAATTCTCCCGCCTTTTCAATCGCCAAGGTGTAGAATCGGGCTCAAAGTGTGAACGGACTACGGCCGCTGCAAAACGGTCCGGCGCCGTGGTGATCCTGAAAGGCCCCGACACCGTCATTGCCGCACCTGATGGCCGCGTTGCCATCAACACCAACGCGCCCGCAACGCTGGCCACGGCAGGTTCCGGCGATGTGCTGGCCGGCATCTGCCTGGGGCTGTTGGCGCAAGGGGTGCCTGCGTTCGAGGCAGCGTGTGCGGCCGTGTGGTTGCACGGTGAGGCGGCCAACCTGTTTGGCGGGCCGGGGCTGATTGCCGAAGACCTGCCGGATTTGATTGCCGGTGCCCTCAAAAAGGTGCATGTAGCGACTTGATTGCAACTGTACTTCTCCGGGCGTCCATCCATGAAAATGTCTGTTCTTGCGGCCGTTCTCGCCGCACTTGTTGTGGGCGCTGCACCAGTCTTTTCAGCCCCCAAATACCTCTCGCCGCCGCTGCGTCTGTCAGGGGCGCCCAAGGCCCAGCCAACCGTGGCGCTGACGCTTGATGCGTGCATGGGCCGAACCGACATGCGCATTGTCAACGCATTGATATCGAACAGCATTCCGGCAACAATTTTCGTCACTGCCCGGTGGATGAAGCGCAACGCAAAGGCGCTCGCGCTGCTGAAATCGCGGCCTGACCTGTTCCAGATCGAGAACCATGGGGCAGAGCATGTTCCAGCGATCGATGTACCGGGCCGGGCCTATGGTGCCCGCACGGCGGGTTCGCCCAGGGCGGTCAGCGCCGAGATTGCCGGCGGGGCGGCTGCCATTCAGCGGGCCACCGGACGCAAACCGGTATGGTTTCGCGGTGCAACCGCGCTTTACACCAATTCATCGATTGCCCTGATCGGCCGGTCAGGCGCCCGGTTGGGTGGTTATTCGATGGCCGCAGATGGCGGTGCGCTGGCCAGCGCAGCCAGCACGGCAAGGCGCATCGCCTCGGCCCGCGATGGCGATGTCATCCTGGCCCACGTCAACCATCCCGGGCGCGAAGCGGGCAGGGGCGTGGTCGAGGGCGTGCTGGCGCTGAAACGCAAGGGTTTCCGCTTTGTGAAGCTCGGTTCTTCGGCTAGCCGCTAAACCTCTGGCATCTGGATACATGCTTTGCTATACACCGGCCCGATTGCTGACGTCCGGCGCGCCAGAAATGGACGCGCCGCTTGGTTTTCAAGCGGGCGTGGTGGAATTGGTAGACACGCAAGATTTAGGTTCTTGTGGGGAGACCCGTGGGGGTTCAAGTCCCTCCGCCCGCACCAGAAAACACGGTACAGCGAACAGGTTCCAAACAGGCGGAACCGCCGTCCGCGCCCCGGGTATGTGATCTCGGGCAGGGCAGTAGGTTTTCGCCCGCCGCAAGAAGGTTGATTGACGATGCAGGTGACTGAAACACTGAACGAAGGCCTCAAGCGCGAGCTGAAAGTGGTCATTCCGGCAACCGATCTGGAAAGCCGGATGAACGAGCGCCTCGAGGAATTAAAGGCAACGGCTCACATCAAGGGCTTCCGCCCGGGCAAGGTGCCGATGGGGCATCTGAAGAAGATGTATGGCAAGCAGGCAATGGCCGAAGTGGTTCAGAAGTCGATTGAGAGTTCGACGACCGAAGCGCTGAACGAAAAGAGCCTCAAGCCGGCCTACCAGCCTGAAGTGGTTCTGCCGGAAGATGAAACCGAGGTTCAGGCCGTGATGGACGGCAAGGCGGACCTGGCGTTCACCATGAACTTCGAAGTGGTGCCGGACATTGAAGTGAAGGACTTCAAGAACCTGAAGGTCGAAAAGCTGGTGGTTGAAGTGACCGACGAGCACGTCAACGAGGCGCTCGAGAACATCGCTGGCCAGTACAAGGACTACGAGGACAAGGGCGACAAGAAGGCCGAAGACGGTGATCGCGTTACCATCTCGTTCGTTGGCAAGATCGACGGCGAAGCGTTCGATGGCGGCTCAGCCGAAGACGTGCCGCTGGAGCTGGGCTCAGGCTCGTTTATTCCGGGCTTTGAAGAGCAGCTGGTCGGTGCCAAGGCAGGCGATGAGAAGGTCGTCAAGGTGACGTTCCCGGCCGAGTACGGGGTGGACACGCTGGCTGGCAAGGATGCCGAGTTCGACGTGAAGGTGTCCAAGGTCGAAGCGGCCAAGGCCAGCGAGATCAACGATGCGTTTGCCGAGAAGCTGGGCCTGGAAAGCGCCGACAAGCTGAAGGAAATGGTCAAGGAGCGCATTGCCGACGAATTTGCGCAGATGACCAACGCCAAGCTGAAGCGTGACATGCTCGATGCACTCGACGCCGAGTACAAGATGGAGCTGCCGCAGAAGCTGGTGGACCAGGAGTTTGACGCCATCTGGGCCGCGCTTGAGCGCGAAATGCAGATGGAAGAAAAAACCTTCGAGGACGAAGACACCACCGAGGAAGAGACCCGCAAGGAATACCGCGAGATCGCGGAACGCCGCGTGCGCCTTGGTCTCGTTATCGGCACCATTGGCGACAAGGCCGGTGTGACGGTTGCTGACGAAGAGCTGCAACGCGGCCTCATGGAGAAGGCACGGCAGTATCCGGGCCAGGAAAAGCAGGTGTTCGAATTCTACCAGAACAACCCGCAGGCACTGGTTGAAATCCGTGGGCCGATCTTCGAGCAGAAGGTTGTCGAGCACATTGCCGAAACCGCAGATGTGAGCGAGCGTTCGGTGAGCCGCGAAACGCTTCAGCACATGCTTGAGCATGATCACGAGCATGGCGAAGAGTGCGATCACCCGGACCACGACAACGGCGGTGAGAAAAAGGCTGCAGCCAAGAAGGCCCCGGCCAAGAAGGCCGCAAAGAAAGCCGCCAAGAAGGACGACTGATCGTTCAGCGCCCGATCAGGTGTAGCCGATCAACCGGCCGCAGATGATCACCGCAGTCCAGACAGACAACGAGATGAGGGCAGCCGGTCTGGCTGCCCTTTTCCGTTTCAGCCAGGCCACATTCACGAGCCCGGCAAGGATCAGCGCCATCTTGATTAGAAACAGGCTGGAACCGGCATACTTCACCGCGTCGGTGGTAAACATCAGCACGCCGGATACAACGGCAATGGCAAAGCCCGATGCCGCCACTGGTGTCACCAGCTTGTCCAGCCC
>JAWVYF010000287.1:0-3670 GCA_033722845.1 Anderseniella sp.
AACACGTTGTGATAATCAAGGTTGAAGCCGGATGTTGGCGCATGCAGGCACCAGGTAATGGCGGAAAGTGACCGGGCAGCCGCCGGAACAGGCTTTGCCGCGCTGGCAGCGGATGCTCCGAGCAGGCCTGTGCCGAGCGCCGAGACGTCGCCGTTGAAGACAACCGCGTCCGCCGTGATGACTTCGCCATCCGCCAGGCGCACGCCGGCAGCGCGACCTCCCTCGACGATGATCTGATCGACGTGTGCGTTGTAGCGGTAGCGTGCGCCCTTGCTGCGGCCCAGTTCGGCAAGTGCCGTGGCAACGGCATGCATGCCGCCGTCAACCAGCCAGACGCCGTCCTGCTCGACATGGGCAACCAGCATCAAGGTGGCTGGCGTCAACCAGGGGGACGAACCGACGTAGGTTGAGTAACGCCCGAACAACTGGCGCAAGCGCGCATCGCTAAAGTGCCGGCCCAGCGCCGACCACAGGCTCTGGAATGGCGTGGTCTGCAACATCGGCCCCAGGTTGGTAAGGCCGACACGGCGCACCAGTTCTGCCATCGACGGTTGCTGTGCAGCGATGAAGCTGTGTTCGAGCGTCTGGTACAGGGCACGGCTGCGGGCACAGAAGTCACGGTAGCCTTGCGCATCTTTCGCGCCTGCAAACATACCGATGGCATCGGCGGACTGGTCGATGTCTGCAAACAGGTCCAGCTGCCCGCCCTCACGCCATGCGTGGCGCGCCAGCAAGTCGGGCTTGGACAGCTTCAGGGCGTCTTCAAGGCGTGAGCCGCAATCGCTGAACAGCTGTTCGAATATCCAGCGCATGGTGAACACGGTTGGACCGCCGGAAACGCTGGCTGAACCTGCGGGCACCATCCGCGCCTTGCCGCCGGGCGCCGCAGCGCGGTCCAGGACGGTTACATCGCAACCCTGCCGGGCAAGGTCGGCTGCAGCTGAAAGACCGCCCATGCCGGCACCAATTACGACGACTGTCCTGACAGGCCTCATTCAGCAGGGGCCTGACGGTGGCTGGCACGCGTGCGTTGCTCGCGGCCACGGTCGATTTTGCGCCAGTGCCACAGGATCAGGCAAATGCCGGTGACGAGCGGGACCGACCAAAGCGCCGGCGTCAGCGCTGCCTCGGGCAACATGCGCACAGCACCAAATGCAAAGAACGCCGTGTAAACCGATATGCCGGCACCAACGTGCGCCTTGACGTGCTCCTTCAGCCAGTAAACCGGGCTAGGGCGCGGGTGGTAAAGGTACCACAGGTTCGTCGCCACGGTCGCAAACCCGACGAGGGAAATGCCGGTCACAAGAGGTTGGCCGATCTCGATCCCGCGCCAGATCGTGTTGATGGCCGCCAGCGTCAGCAAAACCTGCAGTGCCAGATTGAGGGGGGTCCGGCTTGCGGCCTGATCCTGCTTGACGGTGACGCATATCCAGCCATACCACGCGAGATTGATGGTCAGAATTGCCAAGTAGAGCATCATCCAGCCAAAAATCATCGAGATCAGCGCAGGGTCGGAGAAGTCCGGGTGATGCGCAAGGTGTGGATGCGTTGCCAGTGGGGCGTAAAGTGTGGTCAGTGAGATGCCCACGGCCACCAGCCCCGTAATAACCATCATTGCGGTAAACACCCGGCCCCAACGGCGATGATCGGCGCTTCCCTTTCGCACAGCGATCGGAACCCAGAAACTGATCAACCCGGTTGCGCCGGTCAGAATGTGGATGCACACGAGAAACTTGAACAGGTCATGGGCGGACATGGGTTATGCTGCCTCCCGTCGGCATGAGTGTGATTGAAGGGTTGGCAGGGGCAACAGATGACGGGGGTTGAGCTTTATCGTCCGCCAAGACCGTGGTCGCTGTGGAGCGTGGCCGCGCTGGTGCGCACCGTGTGGCAGGGCGACGGAGACCTTCTGAGCCTGTTGCCTGCAGCGGCCTACAAGTTTTCGTCCGGCAATCTGGGATATTCGCGCCGCTCGATCATTCTTTTCAACGCGCCTGAAATGGTGCGCGAAATCATGCTGGATGCAGACGAGGTTTTTCCCAAGTCGGATCTGATGGTCGGTGCTCTCGAGCCGCTGATTGGTCAGTCGATCTTTGTCACCGACGGCGAAAAGTGGCGCCGCCAGCGCGCCATGATCGATCCGGCCTTCACGATGATGCGGGTCAACCTCGCCTTCAACTCCATGCAGGCAGCCGTCACAGACTACGTGAAGCGGCTCGACGAACTGGCCGGTTCCGGCGAGGCGTTTTCCCTCGATCTGGCGATGAGCCATCTGACCGCTGACATCATTTGCCGGACCACGTTTTCCACCTCGCTTCAGTCGCAGATTGCCCACGACGTGTTCGAGGATTTTCTGGTTTTTGAACGTGATGTGGCCCAGGTCGAAATCTGGCGGCTGATTGTACAGCCCGCCTGGGCCGAGGTGCGCCAGCGTGACGACGTGCTGGCTGCCTGCAGGCGCATCCGCAGTCACCTCGGTGAGCTGGTGGACACGCATTTGGGTGAGGGGGAAGGCCAGTTCAACGATATTGCCAGCGCAGTCATCTCTGCGCGTGACAGCGAAACTGGCAAGCCGTTCTCTCGCGAAGAGCTGATTGACCAGCTTGGGGTGTTCTTTCTGGCAGGGCACGAAACCACGGCAAGCGTGCTGACCTGGGTGTTCTTCATTCTTGCCATGCATCCCGAAACGCTGGCGCGGGTGCGTGACGAGGTGGAACAGGTGACGGGCGGCGAAGCGGTCACCTTTGAACATACCAAGCGGATGCCCTTTGTGCGCGCGGTCTTCCGCGAGACGCTGAGGCTCTATCCGCCAATCACCTTCATGCCGCGCGTGGCCCTGAAAGATACCGTCATCGGCGGACGCAAGGTGAAGCGTGGCGCACTGGTGATGATCGCGCCGTGGACGCTGCACAGGCACAAGCGTTACTGGACCAATCCGGACCTGTTCGACCCGGACCGGTTTACCGGCGCACGGGAAAAGGAAATCGGCAGCGGCACTTACATCCCGTTCGGACTTGGTCCTCACACCTGCGTCGGTGCCGGGTTTGCGCAAGTCGAGGCAACGCTGATCATCGCAGAGCTTGCCCGCCGCTTCGACTTCGAGGTGAGCGAAGCGGGCAAGGTCCGCCCCGCCGCCCGCCTGACCACCCGGCCTGCCCGCCAGATCAGCTGTCGCGTACGGAGACATCCCGGCTGACCTTCTGTTTGACGCGGCTTGATTGTGGGGCTGGCAGACCGTTCCATACAATGTCGCGGGTGGCGGTCTCGCCCATGCTGACGGGGCCAAAGATGGCGGGTTTCAGGATCTCCCATGAGTGGGGTGTCATCATCGCAAACGGCATGGGGTCATCGCGCTTCCAAACCACGTCGCGGGCTTTCAGCATCTCCCTGAATCTGCGTGCGAACTCCCTTGGTCGGAAAATGGCGGCATAGGTCTCGGTAAGCGTTGAATACCCCTGTTGAAATCGGGTGCCGGCTTTCAGGGCTATGTGGCCAGGTCTTGCCGGGTCCAGCAGGGCGCGGGCCAGCCCCTCGGGTGAAATGAAGTGCACACCGCTGGTGAACCGGGGATTGCATTCAATCGCCCAGGCACGACCCGCCTCATCGACGATGAAGTCGAACGCTATGGCACCGCTGTATCCGGATTTGCGCACGAACGCGGTGATCCAGT
>JAWVYF010000288.1:0-3665 GCA_033722845.1 Anderseniella sp.
ACAAGAGGCGTGGAGGAGCGTCAGCTCCGACAGGGAACACAAACAAGAGGCGTGGAGGAGCGTCAGCTCCGACAGGGAACACAAACAAGAGGCGTGGAGGAGCGTCAGCTCCGACAGGGAAACAAGAACATGACCAAGTGGGATTTCTGGATCGACCGGGGCGGCACCTTTACCGACCTTGTTGCGCGCAAACCTGATGGCTCGCTGCAGGCCCACAAGCTGTTGTCGGAGAACCCGGAAAACTACAAGGACGCCGCCATTCAGGGCATTCGCGACCTGATGGGCATAGGGCGTGATGAGCGCATTCCGGCTGAACAGATCAACACCGTGAAGATGGGCACGACCGTTGCCACCAATGCGCTGCTGGAGCGCAAGGGCGACCGCACTCTGCTGCTGACCACGAAAGGTTTCCGCGATGCGCTGGAAATCGGCTATCAGGCGCGGCCCGACATTTTCGCGCTCAACATCATCAAGCCGGAACTGCTCTACGAGCGCGTGGAAGAAGTTGACGAGCGGGTGCTGGCCGACGGCACTGTTGAACAGCCGCTGGACGAAACGGGCGCCCGCAAGGCCTTGCAGGCCGCCTATGATGCCGGCATCCGCGCCGTGGCCATCGTGTTCATGCATGGCTACCGCTATACCGACCACGAGACCCGCGCCGGCGAGATTGCCCGCGAGATCGGCTTTACCCAGGTGTCGATCAGCCACGAGGTCTCCCCGCTGATGAAGCTGGTGGGCCGTGGCGACACCACGGTGGTGGACGCTTACCTCTCCCCCATCCTGCGCCGCTATGTTGACCAGGTCGCAAGCGAGCTGGGCACCGAAGGCACCGACTGCCGCCTGATGTTCATGCAGTCGTCCGGCGGGCTGACGGCGGCGGAACTGTTCCAGGGCAAGGACGCCATTCTGTCCGGCCCGGCAGGCGGCGTGGTCGGCATGGTCGAGACCGGCCGCATGGCAGGCTTCGAAAAACTCATCGGCTTCGACATGGGCGGCACCTCAACGGACGTTGCCCACTATGACAGCGAGTTCGAACGGGCCTTCGAAACGGAAGTCGCAGGCGTGCGGATGCGCGCGCCGATGATGCGCATTCACACCGTGGCGGCAGGCGGCGGCTCGATCTTGCATTACGATGGCGCGCGTTTCCGCGTCGGACCGGACTCGGCCGGTGCCAACCCCGGCCCCACCTGTTACCGGCGCGGCGGACCGCTGGCGGTATCCGATGCCAACGTGATGCTCGGCAAGCTCAACCCGGATCACTTCCCGCACGTCTTCGGCCCCAATGGCGACGAACCGCTGGACGTCCATGCGGTGCGCGAGAAATTCGCCGCAATGGCTGACGACATCGGCGACGGCAAAACGCCGGAGGACGTGGCCGAGGGCTTCATCCGCATCGCGGTCGAGAACATGGCCAACGCCATCAAGAAGATCTCCGTTCAGCGCGGCTATGACGTGCAAGGCTACGCGCTCAACTGCTTCGGTGGTGCAGGCGCACAGCACGCCTGCCTGATCGCCGACACGCTGGGCATGAAAACGGTCTACATCCACCCGTTCGCCGGCGTGCTGTCGGCCTATGGCATGGGACTGGCCGACATCCGCTCGCACCGCCAGCTCGCGGTGGAGGAAACACTGGCCGAAGGGCTTGAATCACGCCTCAAGGAAATAGCCGCAAGCCTTTCAAAAGACTCCGAAAAAGAGCTGGTTGACCAAGGCATTGCCCGGCCAGCCATCGTAACCCGGCCGCGCACCCTGCTGCGCTACAAGGGCACGGACTCAGCCCTCGACATTGACCTCGATACGGCAGACCGGATGCGGGCTGCATTCGAGGCCGCGCACAAGGCACAGTTCGGCTTTACCTCGCCGGGCACCGACATCATCGTGGAAGCGGTGACGGTGGAATCGGTCGGAGGCGGATCGGATGCGGACGAGCCGGAACAGACGCTCACCGGTGGCGACGCGCCTGCCATGGGCCAGACCAGAATCTATGCCGGCGGCGAGTGGCACGACACCCCGCTGCATGATCGCAACAGCCTCAAGCCCGGCATGACGGTGGCCGGCCCTGCCCTGATCATCGAGGCGCACAACACCACGGTGGTTGAGCCGGGATGGCAGGCAACCATATCCAACCTGGACCACATGGTGCTGACCCGCGCCGTGGCAGCAAAGCGTGAGTTTGCCATCGGCACCAGCGCCGATCCGGTGATGCTGGAAGTGTTCAACAACCTGTTCATGTCGATCGCCGAACAGATGGGCGTGACGCTTGAGAAGACCGCCTACTCGGTGAACATCAAGGAGCGGCTCGACTTCTCCTGCGCGGTGTTCAACGCCGAAGGAAAGCTGGTCGCCAACGCGCCGCACATGCCGGTGCACCTGGGGTCGATGGACAAGTCGGTGGAGACGATCATCGCCAACAACCCGGTGATGCACCCCGGCGATGTGTTCATGCTGAACGCACCCTACAATGGCGGAACCCACCTGCCCGATATCACGGTCGTCACACCGGTGTTCGATGCCGATGGCAAGACCATCCTGTTTTACACCGCAAGCCGCGGCCACCACGCCGACGTGGGCGGCATGGCGCCGGGTTCGATGACGCCGCTGGCAACGACCATCCACGAGGAAGGCGTCGTCATCGACAACTTCAAGATGGTCGACAAGGGCACATTCCTGGAGACCGAAACACTCGAGCTTCTCACCTCCGGTGAATACCCGTGCCGCAACCCGGGCCAGAACATCGCCGACCTGAAGGCCCAGGTTGCCGCCAACGAGAAGGGCGTGCAGGAACTCGCCAAGATGGTGAAGCAGTTCGGCCTCGACGTGGTGCAGGCCTACATGAACCACGTGCAGGACAATGCCGAGGAAAGCGTGCGCCGGGTGATCGGCGCGCTGCACGACTGCGAATACGATTACGAGATGGATGCGGGCCAGCACATCAGGGTGAAGATCACCGTGGACCGCGACAGCCGCTCTGCAACGGTGGACTTTACCGGCACGAGTGCGCAGCAGCCGAACAACTTCAACGCACCGTTGCCTGTGACCAATGCGGCGGTGTTGTATGTGTTCCGCTGCATGGTGGCCGACAACATTCCGATGAACGCCGGTTGCCTGAAGCCGATCACCATCGTGACGCCGCCGAAATCCATGCTGTCGCCGGAATATCCGGCTGCCGTGGTGGCGGGCAACGTGGAGGTGTCGCAAGCCGTCACATCGTGCCTGTTCGGTGCGCTGAAGGCGGTGGCGGCGAGCCAGTCGACCATGAACAACTTCAACTTCGGCAACGCGAAGTACCAGTACTATGAGACCATCTGCTCTGGCACCGGTGCGGGCCCTGGCTATGACGGCACACCCGCCGTGCACTCGCACATGACCAACACCCGGCTCACCGACCCGGAAATCCTCGAGTTCCGCTATCCGGTGGTGCTGGAAGACTTCCACATTCGCCGGAATGCCGGCGGGCATGGCAAGTGGTCCGGTGGCGGCGGCATCAAGCGCACCGTGCGGTTCCTGGAGCAGATGGACGTGTCACTGCTGACCGGCCACCGCCGCGTGCCACCGTTCGGGTTGGAAGGCGGCGAGCCCGGCGAAGTGGGCCAGAACTGGTGCCGGCGTGCAGATGGTTCGATGGAGCAGATGAAGGCCTGCGACCAGACGGTGGTTCAGCCAGG
>JAWVYF010000289.1:0-3658 GCA_033722845.1 Anderseniella sp.
ATGACAGGCAGGCAGCTGCGCCGCCTGTGTCATTACTGGAGGTTTTGTCATGACGAAGAACGTTGGAACCATCGACCGCATTATCCGCGCCGTGCTGGGCATTGCACTGATTGCCTGGGCGCTGACCGGCACGGGTCAGTATGCCTGGATCGGCTGGCTTGGCGTTGTGCCGCTGTTCACCGCTGCCGTGGGCTGGTGCCCGCCGTACAGCCTGCTGGGCATCAACACCTGCGGTGTGAAGAAGGCCTGATCAGAGTCTGCCGGACTGCTTGAGCAGGTCCACGAGATCATGACGGGGCAGGGCGCGGATGGTAAAGCCGCCCTTGCCGGTCATGTCCTCGTTGCAAATCATCGCGTCGAGAACGGCTTCCTCGACGGTTTCGGCCACCACCTCGAACAGCGGGTCCAGTTCGCTGTCGGCCAGTGCGTCGAGGTGGCGGACGCCGGAACAGGCAAGCGCTGCCTGGTTGGCCGTCGAGAATGCCAGGAAGATGTCGCCGGACGAGTGGTGGCCGATGGTGCCGGTGCGGGCAAGGCCAATGGGCACGCGCCTGGCCAACCGCTTGAGCTGGTGCGGCAGGAGCGGTGCATCGGTGGCAATGACGGCGATGATCGAGCCGGTGCCACGGTCCAGAAACTCGCCACCCGTCAGGTGCCGCCCGGCGGCTGCGCCGAGCACGGTCAGTTCATGGCGGCGGCCGAAATTGGACTGAACGAAGGTGCCGAGCATCCAGCTCTTGCCGCCGGCTGCCACGGTGCGTGAGGCGGTGCCCGAGCCGCCCTTGAATTCATAGGTCATCATGCCGGTGCCGCCGCCGACGGAGCCCAGGTTCAGCGGGCCGGATGCAGCGGTGTCCAGTGCGGCGAAGACGTGATGGTCCTTCACATGGAAGCCGTTGATGTCGTTCAGGTAGCCGTCATAGGTTTCTGCCGCGACTGGCAAGCCCCAGTCCTGGCCTGTCCCGATATCGTTGTGCACCATCCACTTGAGCGTGGCATCGCGCGCGGTGCCGCACGAGGCGGTGTTGGTGATGGTGACCGGGGTTTGCAGCTCGCCTGCTTCCTCGATCCACAGGGTGCCGGTCATCTCGCCATTGCCATTGAACGAATGGGTGCCGGCAAGGCATGGGGTTGCGGCCCCTGAGCGGCCACGCGGCAGGATGGCGGTGACGCCGGTGCGCACGGCTTGTCCCTCGATGATGGTGGAGTACCCGACCTCAACGCCTGCAACGTCGGTGATGGCGTTGAGCGGGCCGGGCGTGCCGGGAAGCTGCAGGCCAAGCCCGCGGGCGCGGACCTTGCCGGAAGGTGTGGACTGGTGTGCTGCGGGGGACATGGAGAGGCTGGCCGTTGTTGCGGTTTCGCGCCATCATGCGGGCATTCGCACGGGTGCGGCAAGGGGGCGGTCATGACACTGTCGGGAGAGTTCATATCGGCGCTGGAAGCCGTCTGCAAAGTGCGCCGGGGTGCCGCCGTTGCCGCCATGGATGCGGGTGTGGACGAGGGCAATCTGGCTGCTGGTGTGGTGGCGTTTCCTGACACCACTGCAGATGTGCAGGCGGTGATCAGGTTGTGCCGCCAGTACAAGGTGCAGGTGGTGCCGCAAGGCGGACGGACCGGGCTTGCGAAGGGTGCGGTCAGTGAGCCGGGTCAGCTGGTGCTGGACATGGGGTGCATGGCCCGCGTAGGCCCGGCGGATGCGGTTGCGGGCTGCATAGAGGTGGAGGCCGGCGCGACCCTGCAGGCGGTGCAGGAGGCGTGCGCAAAGGCCGGGTGCTCACCGGGCATTGACCTGGCGGCGCGCGGGTCGGCCACCATTGGCGGCATGGTTGCCACCAATGCAGGCGGCATGGAAGCGTTCCGCTGCGGGGTTATGCGCAACCGGGTGCTTGGACTTGAGGCGGTGCTGCCGGATGGTTCGGTGCTGAATGACCTGACGCGCGTGCGCAAGGTGAACGAGGGTTTTGACATCAAGCACCTGCTGATTGGCAGTGAAGGCCGGCTGGGTGTCGTTACCCGGGTTGTGCTGGCGCTGGAGCCGCTGGAGAAGGCGGCTGCCACGGCGCTGACGGGGTTTGCCAGCGCGGCGGATGCAGTGGATGCCTTCAGGGTGATGAATGCAACTGGCGGACTGCTGCGGGCCGAGATCATGTGGCGGCCTTACGTGGAGGTGACGGCCGGGCAGACCGGACTGGAGGCGATCCCGGCGGCGTGTGCTGGCGATGTGCTGGTGCTGTTCGAGATGGCAGGTGAGAGCCACGACACGGCTGCAGACAAGCTGCAGGACGCGCTTGGTGAATTGCCGACACTGCAAGGCGGGCTGGTGGCGCAGAGCGATGCCCATGCGGCTGACTTCTGGCGCATCCGTGAGGACAGTTTTGCCGTCGAGAGGGTCTGGCCCGGCGGCTTGTGGTACGATGTGACCGTGCCGCTGGACCGGCTGGATGACTATACGCAAGGCTTGCAGGTGCGGGTGAAGTCGATGTCGCCGGATCTGTTTGTGAGCATCATGGGCCACCTGGGCGATGGCAATCTGCACATCACCATTGCAGCACCCGGCGGCACGAGCCTTGCCAAGGACAAGTGCGACGCGGCGGTGTTTTACGGGCTGAAGGACATGGGTGGCTCGATCTCGGCGGAACATGGCATCGGGCTTGAGAAACGCGAGGCGTTTAGCCTCCATGGGGACCCGGCCCGGCAAGCGCTGACACGGCAGATCGCGCGCACTCTGGACCCTGACGGGCTGATGAACCCGGGCAAGATATTCGTGTGAAACCGGACCGCCAATTCACCGTGAAGCAGTGCGGTAACTAGTCGTTAAATTGGTATTTTTCGCACTCGTCTGCCGATAGGGCACTTGTTGCTGGGGCAAGCGTAAACGCAGGCATTAAATTGCGCCTGAGCCGATTCAAGGTTTGTTAGCCGAAATTCATTCGAAATCTCATCGATTGCGCTCGATCTGGTACAAAAGCTCCCATGTAAGACCGCGCCCTGCCGGGTTCTGGAGAGGCCCCAAGGGCGCTTGACGCGGTGAAAAGGAAGAGACCCCCGCCGCAACGGGAGAGAGAAGATGCGTAGACTTGGTGCAAAGATCTCGCAGTTTAAACGGTTCCTGAAGGACCAGTCCGGCAACATGGCTGCTGTTGTCGCGCTATCGGCGCTGCCGCTGATGATGGCGGGCGGTGCTGCGGTTGACTATGGCAACTGGGTTTCGGTGCAGGCGCGCCTGCAGGCCGCAACCGACGCTGCCGCCCTTGCCGCCGGCCGCGAAGCCAACCTCGATGAGGCCGAGCTTCGCCGCGTGGCGACCGACTATTTCATGTCGAACTTCGGCACGCCGCGCAATGCCGGCACGCCCAACATGACCATGACAATTGATGCCAATGGCAAGCTGCGCATCGACGCCAATGTGACCGTCGACAACTACCTGCTGAAAACCATCGGCCGCAACTCGCAGTCAATCTCCGCATCGGCTGAGGTGAGCAAGGAAGCGACCGGCCTTGAAGTGGCACTGGTATTTGACAATACCGGCTCGATGGGATCGCAAAGCCGCCTTTCGACGCTGAAGGTGGCGGCCAACGACTTTGTCGAGATCCTGTTTGGCCCGCGCGACGAGGCGGACACGCTGAAGGTGGCCGTGGTGCCGTTTTCGCAGTTC
>JAWVYF010000290.1:0-3643 GCA_033722845.1 Anderseniella sp.
GCGGCCGAACGAGGCAAGCCAAAGAAGTTGATGAACACGCCAAGCCCCAACAAGCCGAACACGATGGACGGCACCGCGGCGAGGTTGTTGATGTTGACCTCGATCAGGTCGGTCCAGCGGTTCTTCGGCGCGAACTCTTCAAGGTAGATGGCTGCGGCAACGCCGATCGGCACGGCCAGCAGCGCCACGGTGACCATCATGAAGAACGAGCCGACCAGCGCGACCAGCAGGCCGGCGGTTTCAGGCTGGCTGGAGGCCCCGTTGGTGAACAGGCCGGTGTTGAACTTCCTGGCAAGCGTGCCTGTCTCGTAGGCCTTGTCGACCCAGGCGAGCTGCTGGTCGTCCAGTTGGCGGCGGGCCTCGGGAACAGCGCGATCTATGTTGCCCTTGAGCAACGCATCGACATCGCCACTGGCCAGCAGCCAAACGGTTCTGGTCTGTCCGATCAGGCCGGGATCGGCCAGCACCATGTCACGCAGCTGAACATCAATGCCGCGAGACAATAGCTTGTTGGCGGCACGGCGCTGCTTGCGGTCCTTGGCATCGGCACCGATGGATGTGTAGAGCGCTGCGCGGGCGAGCTTGTCCCAGTTGGCCAGACGCAAGGTCTGCTCATCGGCCTTGCCGTCGGGCGCGATAACGTCCTGCGAGAAGGTGACGTCGAGCTTGAACTTGGACTGCATGAAAGCGGTCCAGCCAGTGCCGATGATGGTGGAAAACAGGATGATGAGGAAACCTGTTGCAAAGGCCAGCGCGGCGATGCCGTACCAGCGGAAGCGACGCTCGGCGGCATAGCGCTTGCGGTTGCGCGCATGCACGGCTTCGGAGGTCCAGTAGCTGGCGGAGGCGGACCGGGTCTGAAGGCTGGTTTCGGTCATCAGTCGTACTGCTCCCGGTAGGTGCGCACAATGTGCAACGCCACCACGTTAAGCCCGAGCGTGATGACGAACAGGGTCAGGCCAAGCGCGAAGGCCACCAGGGTCTGTGGTGAGTTGAACTCCAGGTCACCGGTCAACTGGCTGACGATCTTCACGGTCATGGTGGTGACCTGCTCGAACGGATTGGCGGTGAGGTTGGCAGCAATGCCGGCGGCCATCACCACGATCATGGTCTCGCCAATGGCCCGGGACGCAGCCAGCAGCACGGCACCGACAATGCCCGGTAGAGCTGCCGGGATGACCACCTGCTTGATGGTTTCAGACTGGGTGGCGCCCAGCGCATAGGAGCCGTCACGCATCGCCTGCGGAACGGCGGAGATGATGTCGTCGGACAGCGAAGACACGAACGGGATGATCATGACGCCCATGACGATGCCGGCGGTGAGTACCGAGTTGGCCGAAATGTCGAGCCCTATGGAAGCCCCGAAATCGCGCAGGAACGGGCCGAAGGCGATCAGCGCAAACAGGCCGTAGACGATGGTCGGGATACCGGCGAGGATCTCGAGCATCGGCTTGGCGACACCGCGCACCTTGTCGCTGGCATACTCGGACATGTAGATGGCCGACATCAGGCCGACGGGCACGGCGACCAGCAGTGCGAAGAACGAGATGTACAGCGTGCCCCAGATCAGCGGCACCACGCCGAACTGACCGGATGAATCGCTACCCGCAGCAGAAAAACGCGGGTCCCACACGGTGCCGAACAGGAAGTCGAAGAACGGCACGTATGAGAAGAAACGCAACGATTCAAACAGCACCGACATGACAATCCCGACGGTGGTCAGGATGGCCACGGCAGACGCCGCCATCAGGCCGAGCAGCATGATGCGCTCGACCAGGTTGCGCGCCCGAAGGCCCATTGCCAGCTTGCGCCAGGCAAACAGGAACCCGGCTGCCGCAACAATGGCCGTCACCGCGGCTGCTGCAATGCGCGAGAGGGTCTTGGTGTCGTGCACATCGCGGGCGATGTCGATCATCCACGGTTCGGGTGCTGCAGGCATGAAGATGCCCTTCTGCGACAGCATCTGCTGGGCACCTTCCGTGCTGGTGCGCAATTGCGCGATCTCTGCTGAGGTGAGGCTTTTCCAGCCAGCAGCCAGATTGTCGATCACGCCCATTCTGAGCTGCTGCTCAGAACCCGGCAAAGCCTGCACGTCAGACGGCAGGGCTGACCTGATGAGTGATGCCAGATAGACCGGCTCGAACACAGCCCACAGGACGACCACAATCAGGGCCGGAATGATGGTCAGCATGGCAACGTACATGCCGTGGTAGACAGGCCGCGAATGCAGGCGAGCCGACCCGTCGCCTGCCGTCATCGCGGCGCGCTCCATGCCACGGGCACGGGCGCGAGCCACATACATCACGGCGACAAAAGCGACGGCGCACAGGGCTATCAGCAGACCGGTTGACACAGGGAAAGTACGCCTTGCTGTGAGTGACGCTCTTGATTGGCGCCTTGGTGAGAAATGAAGCCAGACGAACTGGCTTCGGGAAGTTCGTAATCGGGGTGCTGCCGGGCTACTCGTGCAACCCGGCAGCGGCAATGCGAAATTACATGCCCATGGTGGTTTCGTTCTTCACGGCGCTCTGAACCTCTTGCGCCTCATCTTCAGGCAGCGGGACCAGGCCGTATTCGGCCAGCGGACCGTCTTCACCGGATATCCTTTCGGACACGAAGAACTCGGCATATTCCTTCAGGCCGGGGATCGTGCCGATGTGCGCCTTCTTGATGTAGAAGAACAGCGGGCGCGACACCGGGTATTCACCCGAAGCAACCGTTTCAACCGACGGGGAGATGCCCGACATGGTGGCAACGCGCAGCTTGTCGGTGTTGTTTTCGTAGAACGACAGACCGAACACGCCGATACCCTTCGGGTTGGACTGCAGGCGGGCCAGGGTTTCGGTATAGTCGCCGTCAATGTCGACAGCCTTGCCGTCCTTGCGGACCTTCAAACATTCCTTGCCGGCGGCCTTCTTGTCCATGCCGGCAGCAACCATGGCTTCCATGGCGCCGGTGGCTTCACAGCCGGCCTCCAGAACCTTCTCTTCGAAGACTTCGCGGGTGCCGTGCTTTTCGCCCGGGATGTAGGCAGCGATCTCCCAGGCCGGGAAGTCCGGGTTCACGTCCTTCCAGGTCTTGTTCGGGTTGTCGACCAGCTTGCCGTCAACGACGATCTTCGGTGCGAGAGCGAGGAACCAGTCCTTCGGCTCAAACGCAAAGCTGTCGGCGTTGGCGTCGGACGCAAACACGATGCCGTCATAGCCGAACTTGACTTCGATGATGTCCTTCACACCGGCTTCGGCGCAGGCCTTGACTTCGTTTTCGCGGATCTTGCGCGACGAGTTCGCGATGTCGATGGTGCCTGCACCAACACCCTGGCAGAACTGCTTCAGGCCAGCGGACGAACCACCGGACTCAACGACCGGTGCCTTGAAGTTGCCGTAGGCCTTGCTGAACTCTTCAGCCACGATCTGGGCATACGGCAGAACGGTGGAAGAGCCTGCAACCTGGATCTGGTCGCGGGCCTGTGCGGCACCGGCAGCGGCGAGCGAAGCAATGGCAACAGATGCCATGAGGAAACTGCGTTTGATCATGATGACCTTCCCTGATGAGGCCACTTGGCCCCGATGGTGGATTAAGCGGTCGGCCTGCCAGCGCAAAGCCAGCCTGGCGGTCATTTCCGCTTGCGAACAGGGGCACA
>JAWVYF010000291.1:0-3641 GCA_033722845.1 Anderseniella sp.
AAGCGGCCGTCGAGGATCTTGTCGGCCTTGGCTTCCTTGATGCCGCCCGGATATCCGGTGTGGCGGTAGTAGGTCTTCTGGGTGCGCTTGTTGCCCGTCAGCACCACCTTGTCGGCGTTGATGACGATGACATTGTCGCCCATGTCCATATGCGGGGTGAAGGTTGGCTTGTGCTTGCCGCGCAGACGGGTGGCGATGAGAGCCGCCAGGCGGCCCACAACAAGACCCTCGGCGTCGATCAGCACCCACTTCTTCTCGATCTCGGAAGCCCGAGCGGAATAGGTTTTCATGACGGTTGTCCTGAATGAATTGATCTGAAACGAATACCGCACCCGGCCATATGGGCAAGAGCAGCTTCATTGGCGGCAGGTGATACGGGCAGACGGCGCTATCGTCAAGCACAAAGTATGCGGTGAAGATTTATAAAATCAAATAAATTCAATGGTTTGGTGTATGTGGTATTATTTTACCACGTCAAAAACCGTGCTCTACCCTGCTCCGCCCATGAAATAGGTCGCCTCCGAACTGGCAACCTGCTTGCCGTCAGCTTCAGAGATGATGTCGGTGCGGGCCACGGTCAGGGTGCGGCCATGCTTGATCAGGCGGACCTTTGCCACAAGCGGGCCGGGTTTCGGCTTGCGCAGGAAGGAGATGGCGAGGTTGGTCGTCACGGCGAGCCGGGCCTCCTCGCGGTGGTGGGCCAGCAGGAGCACGTAAATGGCGCAATCGACCAGTTCCATCATGGTCGGCCCGGAAATTGTGCCGCCGGGGCGCAGGTGGCGGTCGTCTGCACTGGCGCGCAGGTCCAGCGCGTCGGGTTCCAGCGACACCACTTCGTAGTCCAGTCCCCTGTGCAGGGCCTGCGGAAACTCCCTTTCCAGAAAGGCGAAGACCTCGTCGCCCGACCATTTCAGCGCCATTGCCGCCACTCCTGCTTTATTCCCCATGGGTCTGCTTCATACCTGCTCAGGCCACCTCGTCAATGACCCTTTCTAACCGTCAGGCGCTGGCATAGTATGGCGCGCCATGAACTTACGAATGTCGGCAATATCGGCAGTATCATTAATCGCGGCATGGGCTGCCGCGGTGGAGCCGCTGCATGCCTTTGCGGTCAAGGACCAGACCCGCATCCCCGGTCTGGATGAAGGCGGCTCCCCGGACAGTGGCAGCCAGGGCCTGGGCAAGCTTGGCCCGCTGGCACCGGCTCCAGGCGAGGACGAACCCTCGATGCCATCGCAGAAGCCGCCAAAGACCGAAGATGGCGGTGAGGATGGCTCTTCGGTCACCACGGAGGTTGTTGGGACAGTTGAGCAGGTCCGGTTGAGCGAGGATTCCGCCAAGCGGGCGCTCGACGGGTTCATTCTGCTCAAGTCAAAGTATCAGGACACTGATATCGCCGAGTACGAGACGCTTGAGCAGTTCGTCGCAGAGGCCAGGGAAGGCAAGGCGCTGGAGGCCGACATCAAGCAGGCCGGATTTGCCTCGGTGGGGGAGTGGAACAACACCATCATGTCGGTCAGCTTCGCCTATGCGGCGGTGTCAAGCACGCAGGAGCAGGAAATCCGCGCTGAAATAGACAGTATCCGCAAGGATGAAGGGCTGGATCCGGAGTTGAAGAAGTCGCTCATCGAAAGCCTCGAATCCATGCTGCCCAGCGAACACAACAAGCAAGTCGTTCTCAAGCTGAATGCCCAGCCGGACTGGGCCGAGAAGCTCAAGATGCTTGCCGAAGATGAAACTGAAGAGGGCCACGAGCATTGAGTAACGACACACAAGCTGCAAGGCAGGCCGAACCGGTGAGCGCTGAAGAAACCCCTCTGGTGGTCAGCGAGTTGCACGATGGCGGCATCCTGCGGATGACGCTGAACCGCGGTGCCAAGCGCAATCCGCTGTCCATGGCCATGCTGGACGCCATCATCGCCGACCTTGAGCTGGCAGCCGGGGAGAGCGATGTCCGCGTTATCGTGCTGGCAGCGTCTGCACCCGGCTTTTGCGCCGGCCATGACCTCAAGGAAATGACCGCCCACCGGTCCGATGAAGACGGTGGCCGTGCCTTTTACGAGGCGCTGTTCGCACGCTGCTCTGAAATGATGCAGATGATCGTCAATCACCCCAAGGTCATCATCGCCGAAGTAAACGGCATCGCCACGGCGGCAGGTTGCCAGCTTGTCTCAGCCTGTGACATGGCGGTTGCGGCCACGGGCGCGAATTTTGGCGTCAACGGCATCAATTCCGGCCTGTTCTGCTCTACGCCGATGGTTGCCCTGTCGCGCAATATCGGGCGCAAGAAGGCGATGGAACTGCTCACCACCGGCACCATGATCAATGCCCACGAGGCCATGGTTGCAGGTCTGGTCAACAAGATTGTCTACGATTCCGACCTGACAAAGGAAACCATGAAGCTAGCCGGTACCGTTGCTGCGCGCTCGCAGGCCGTGCTGGCGCTGGGCAAGCGTGCCTTCTACCAGCAGATCGAGAAGCCACTGGATGAAGCCTATGCGCTGACCTCGAAGGCCATCGTTGACAACATGATGATGAAAGACGCCAGGGAAGGCATCGGCGCGTTTCTTGAAAAGCGCACCCCGAAATGGAGCGACGAGTGAGCAAGATCGATCACGACAATTACGACCTTGCCTACATTCGCGGCATCCTTGAAGGCGTCAAGACGGTCGCCATTGTCGGTGCCTCCGCCAATGAGGTCCGGCCGTCGTTCTTTGTCACCAAGTACATGATCGACAAGGGGTACACGGTCTATCCGCTCAACCCCGGCATGGCCGGCAAGGAAATTCTTGGCCGGCCTGTCTATGCCTCTCTCGCTGAAGTGCCGGAAGCCATCGACATGGTCGATATCTTCCGCAACTCAGAGGCCGCTGCCGGTGTGGTCGACGAGGCGCTGGCGCTTGATCCGTTGCCCAAGGCGATCTGGATGCAACTTACCGTGCGCCACGATGAAGCCGCTGCAAAGGCGGAAGCCGCCGGGATCAAGGTCGTGATGAACCGTTGCCCGAAGATCGAGTATGGCAAGTTGTCGGGTGAGTGGAACTGGGTCGGCGGCAACTCCGGCGTGCTGTCGTCGAAGAAGCAATCCATGCACGGGTCGGGCAAGATGCAGTCGCTCGGCATTCGCCGCAGCTGATGTCAGCTCCCAGCGCCTAGCGGTTGGAACTGCGGGCCAACGTGTCGGAAGGGTATTCGCCGAACCGGGTGCGATAGCTGGTTGCGAAACGGCCCAGGTGGATCACGCCATTTTCCAGCGCAATGGAAGCCACTGTCGATCCCGGTCCCGCGTGGAGCAGCGCAAACCGCACGCGCTCCAGCCTGTGACGTTCCATCATCTGGCGCGGCGTACACCCCCTGTGGCGTTTGAAGGCAGCCTGCACGGTGCGTGTTGTTATGCCCAGGTATGCAGCAAGGTCGGCGACTGAGAGCATGTCGCCGGCATGGACCTCGATCCATTCCTCCGCACGTCTAACATGACGCTCAAGTGCATCGGTGCAGTGCATGTCACGATCACCGGGCTGACTGACAGACTGGGCCACGAGCTGCGCCAGCAGCTGGGCCATGGCGGTGTGTGCCTTGGCGTTTGCGGCAAGTGCCGGGCCATGATCGAATGCATCGACCATGTAGCGGACAAAACTGCT
>JAWVYF010000292.1:0-3601 GCA_033722845.1 Anderseniella sp.
CATAGGGCAAAGTTCGAAGGCGTGGCGTCCGCCGAATTCATCGTTCTTCCAGCTTCGAAGCATCATAATAGTGACTTTATAAAATATTTGCTCCACCAGCAGCGCTTTATTGATTTTGCGATGAGTCGAGCATCCGGCGATCGGCCTCGTGTCAAGTTTGATGGAATCGCTGATTTTTGCTTTGGCTTGCCCCCTTTTGATGAGCAGAGCCGCATCGTCGAGAAGATCGAGTCCCTTTTCTCCCAGCTTGACCATGGCGAGGCCAGCCTGCGGGACGTACAGAAACTGCTAGCTCGCTATCGCCAGTCGGTGCTCAAGGCTGCTGTAACTGGTCAGCTGACCGCCGACTGGCGGGCCGAGAACGCCGGCCGCCTGGAGCCTGGTCGTGACCTGCTGGAACGAATTCTTCAGGCCCGCCGCGAGAACTGGCAGGGACGGGGTAAGTACAAAGAGCCCGTGGCGCCGGATACCAGCGACCAGCCGGAGCTGCCTGAGAGGTGGGTATGGGCATCGGTTGAGCAGCTATCGTCACGTCAGCCGAATGCCTTATGCATTGGTCCGTTTGGTAGCAATTTGAAGGTGGAGGACTATCAAAATCAGGGCGTTCCCCTAATCTTTGTCAGAAATATTAGGGCTAAGGATTTTGATGGTTTATCTCCAAGGTTTGTGAGTAAAGAAAAGGCAGAAGAGCTATCTTCTCACTGCGTTTTTCCTGGGGATTTATTGATAACCAAGATGGGTGAGCCGCCGGGCGAGGTGTGTATTTACCCGCATGGAAAGCCGGTAGCAGTGATAACTGCTGATTGCATTCGCTTCTCAGTCAGCGGGGTCGATGTTTCTTCCGAATATCTTGAGTGGGCGATGTCATCGCCTGTTGTGAAAAATCAAGTAAAGAGAATTTCTAAAGGTGTGGCACAGCAGAAGGTTACCTTGGCCAACTTTAAAAAGATTGCTATTCCACTCCCTCCGATTGAGGAGCAGCGAACCATTGCTGAAAATGTGGAAATGCAATTGTCTAGAGAGGAGGCCATAATGATGAGCTGCCAAGCCGAGCTTTCCCGCTCATCTGCATTACGCCAATCCATTCTCAAGGATGCCTTTGCCGGTAAGCTAGTGCCTCAGGATCCGAAAGACGAACCCGCTGCCGAGCTGCTGGCACGCATTCGCGCCGAACGTGACGCCGCTGCCCCCAAGAAACGCACTCGCAAGAAGGCCACCGCATGAGCAACGAACAACTTGTCTCCAAAGTCTGGAACTACGCCCATGTGTTGCGCGACCAGGGCGTATCCTACGGCGACTACATCGAGCAGATCACCTACCTGCTGTTCCTCAAGATGGACGAGGAGCGGGTGGAGTACCTAGGCGAGGAGACTTGCATTCCCAGTCAGTGGCGCTGGGCCAAGCTGGTGGAGAAAGACGGCGATGACCTAGAGCTGCAGTATCGCCGTACCCTGGAGGCGCTGGCGCGCGAGAGCGGCCTGATCGGCACCATCTTCCGCAAGTCCCAAAACAAACTCTCCGACCCGGCCAAGCTTAAGCGCGTGGTCAGCCTGATCGACAAGGAAGGCCCTTGGGTCGGCCTGAACGTGGACGTGAAGGGTGAGATCTATGAAGGGCTGCTGGAGCGCAACGCCTCAGAAGTACGCTCCGGTGCCGGGCAGTACTTCACCCCGCGTCCGGTGATCGATGCCGTGGTGAAGTGCGTTAACCCGCGGATCGACGAGACCGTCTGTGACCCTGCCTGTGGCACCGGGGGCTTCCTGCTCTCCGCTTTCGAATACATGAAGACCCAAAGCCAAGACCGCGAAAGGTTACGTCAGCTCAAGCACAGTGCACTGCACGGTGTGGATATCGTCGATGAGGTGGTGCGGCTATGCGCCATGAATCTCTATCTGCACGGTATCGGTAACGGCGGCAGCCCGGTTGAGCAGGGTGACGCCTTGGCCGGCGATGGCGGCAAGCGCTTCGATGTTGTGCTGACCAACCCTCCCTTCGGCAAGAAGTCGAGCTATAAGGTGGTAGGGGAAGACGGCGCAGTGAGCACCGAGCATGAGAGCTACGAGCGTGAGGACTTCAAGTTTTCTACATCGAACAAGCAGCTCAACTTCCTCCAACACATCATGACTATCCTAGACTCCCATGGTCGCGCCGGTGTGGTGCTGCCAGACAACGTGCTGTTCGAGGCTGGCCGAGCGGGTGAGGGTATCCGCAAGCGCCTGCTGGAGAGCTTCAACTTCCACACCTTGCTGCGCCTGCCTACCGGAATCTGGTACAGCGCCGGGGTGAAAGCTAACGTGCTGTTCTTTGATAAGCGCCCGGCTTCCAAGGAAGCTCAGACAAGGGAGCTGTGGGTCTACGACTACCGCACCAACGTCCATAAAACCCTGAAGACCAAGCGCATGACCCATGCTGACTTGGATGACTTCGTGCGCTGTTACCACGAACGCCAGGAAACAGAACGCTTCCGCTGTTTTAGCTATGAAGAGCTGATCCAGCGGGACAAGCTCAACTTGGATATTTTCTGGCTCAAGGACGACAGCTTGGAGGATATCGACAGCCTGCCTGAGCCGGACGTGTTAGCCACCGAGATTGTCGAGAACCTAGAGGCGGCTTTGGAGCAGTTTCGAAGCGTGAGTGCGGAGCTGGCGGGCGAGACAGAGTAAGAGTGCCGCGTGTTGGGGCAGGAATGGTTTGAACAGCAGTTTCTGCTTGGCTTTAGCTTATGCCGGTTACTGTCTTGGTATCGAGCGGCTGAGACTCAGCCGCTCGATTTCGTTGATGGTTTAGAATGAGCAGCACCTGCACGGTTCGGAGTCTATCGCTGACCCAAGGAATAGAGATGCTGCAGCGCCCTCAGCGTACACACCAGTTTCCTGTGCTATCCTAAAATCTTTCAACCTATTTATCTAAAGGACTTTATCTTTCATTTGATTGCGATTCCTTTTGTTTCAGTAAGTTATTTTTTAAAGAATAATCATAAGCCGTGTGTAAGTTTTACCATCGGTCAGGCTCAGTGATGATGATTGCGGGCGGCCGCCGTGGTCCTGCAAAAGCCATGACACGGCCCCTACCGAAGTGGGAGCATTGGAGAAGCTAACGTGCAGTAGTTCCCAATGGCCAACTACGTGGCAATAGCTACCTTCTGGGCGATCGCGTTATAAAGGTCTACCTCTGTCTGCTCGGTTCGAATGGACACAACAAGGCTGTAGCGGGCAGGCAGGTCATAGCGTTCCAGCGCTGGGCGAGTTCTCCACCACCCTGCGGCGGGATACACTGCTAGAAAGCCACGG
Source organism: Anderseniella sp. (assembly GCA_033722845.1). Classification (GTDB taxonomy): domain Bacteria; phylum Pseudomonadota; class Alphaproteobacteria; order Rhizobiales; family Aestuariivirgaceae; genus Anderseniella. Next base: position 3,291 of record JAWVYF010000292.1, read on the forward strand.
CTGGCCAGATCCGCAGCGGTGCCTTCCCATACGTCTTGGTGCAGCGAACCACGATGGCGCTGCCTATCCCCTAGGTACCAATTAGGGTCGGCAGGATTAATTGTGTCTCCATCATCTTCGCTCCGTGCCGCTGCATTGACTCGCGCCACGAAGTCCTCGGTGGATGCATCGAGGGGCCGCTGGACATCGAATCGTAGACGATGCGATGGGTAGTGATACTTAGAGATGCTGCCACGTGCTGAAGGGTTGGGCTCAACGAAGTATGACAGGGTGACCCGCATCTGCACCCACGTGTTCTGGAGAGCCTCCAG
>JAWVYF010000293.1:0-3599 GCA_033722845.1 Anderseniella sp.
ATCGGTGGCGGCCTGAATGCCGCCTGGGCCGTGGTCGATGTCCAATGCGGCAAGTGCTGTCTCCACCGCCGCGATGGTGCCGAGCTGGCCCCAGCCGTTGACGTGACCCATGTGGGCGATGCGAATGGCCTTGCCGGTGTAAGGGCCGATGCCACGGCCGATGGTGACGCCGAGATTGTCTTCGCAATAGCGGATGATGGCAGGGCCAGCGCCTTCCGGCGTCATCAGGCAGGTGACCGAGTTGGAGCGTTCTGATGGCTCGCTGACGGCAAAGCGCATGGCACCGGCAGAGCACCACACTTCAGCGGCTGCACGGGTTGCGCCGCCCAGGATTTCGTGCCGGCGGAAGATATTGTCGAGGCCTTCCGCCAGGATCATGTCCAGCGCTTTCCTGAGGGCGAAGACCATCTGTACCGGCGGTGTGCCAGCGTACCACATGTAATGCTCTTCGCCGTCACGGAAGGTCCAGTCCCAATAGCTGGTGACAAGCCCGGCACCGGCATGGGCTTTCCTGGCCTTGGGGCTGACGCCGGTAAAGGCGAGGCCGGGCGGAGTCATGAGGCCCTTCTGGGCACCGCCCACGGCGACGTCCACGCCCATATCGTCCATGCTGAACGGGATCGATCCCAAGGAGGCTATGGTGTCGACCATCAACAGTGCGGGGTGGCTGGCCTCATCCATCGCCTTGCGCACGGCAGAGATGTCATTGACCACGCCAGTTGCGGTGTCGGCCTGTACCATGAGAACGGCTTTCAGCTCATGCGCGGTGTCGCGCTTCAGCCTTTCGAGTACGGCTGCAGGATCAACTGCGCGGCCCTCGCGCTCAGGCAGTTCTTCCACGTCGATGCCGAGCTTGCGGGCGTTCTCACCCCACACGACCGGAAACAGCCCGGAAACAAGTACCAGCACCTTGTCGCCCCTGGACAGCACGTTGGTCAGTGCGGCTTCCCAGGCGCCGTGCCCATTGCAGGCATAGATGTAGACCTTGCCGTCGCGTGTGCCGAAAACCGTCTTGAGGTCTTCAAGGCAGGAACGTGAGGCGTCTTCGGAGGCGCCACCATAGATATCGACCGAAGGCGAGTGCAGCGCGTTGAGAACGTCGTCCGGCATGTTGGTAGGGCCTGGAATGGCGAGATGCCGGCGTCCATTGGCAAGTGTCATCTGTAGTGATCCGGTTGTCTGATGGAAGCGGAAGGAGGTGCACTGTTTCACTGGCGGCTGCGGTTGACAAGCCATCAGCAATTCACGCCATGCAAGGCAGCCTTGCACGCGGCCTTCCATATGGTATTGAGCGGTCATGGCTGATCGTTTCGCAATATTGCTGGCAGGCGAGCTGACCGTGACGGACCGGCTGCGGCAACAACTCGAGCGCGCGCGGGTGATCGCGGCCGATGGTGGCATTGCGCATGCGGCAGCGCTTGGCGTTGAGCCCGAACTGTGGATCGGCGATTTCGACTCCTCTGATGACAGCCTCGTCGCGCAACATCAGAACGTTCCCCGGCAGACACATCCTCCAGCCAAAGACGCCACAGATGGTGAGCTGGCCATCGCTGAAGCCGTTGAGCGTGGGGCTGCGGAAATCCTGCTGGTGGGCGGTCTTGGCGGGCAGATGGATCATGCGTTTGCCCACCTCATGCTGCTGTTGAGATTGCATGGGCGCGGTCTGAAGATCATGATGACCAGTGGTCACGAAGAAGCCTGGCCGCTGATTGATGAGACCGTCACGCTGGAGCTTGAGCAGGGCAGCCGGCTGTCTGTGCTGCCAGTAAGCGACCTGATCGGGTTGAGCATTGCCGGCGTGCGCTGGCCGCTTGATGCGCGGGACGTGGCATTGGGCTCGACCTTGACGCTGTCCAACGAGGCGAGTGGTGGCGAGGTGGCGGTGTCGCTGGCGCGGGGCATGGGCGTCGTGTTGGTGTACCCGCCGTTTCAGCAAGGCTGACGTTCGACAGAAACTACAACGTGCCGCCTTGTGACAGAAGCCCGGCCAGCATCGGATGGGGATACTTGCGCGCCACCGTGACTGCGTAAAACGGCTCGACGATGCCGAGTGGGAACGGGGCTGTCTGCAACAGGCATGCGCTGATTTCATCGGCCACGACCACCGGCGGTGCTACCGCCAGCCCGGCGCCTTCGCGGGCAAGCAGCCTGACCATCGCCATGTCATCGACGAGGGCGGCAACGCGCGGTGAGATTCCAAGCTTGCCAATCAGGCCTTCGAAGCCGGACCGGATGGCGCTGTCGGTTGGCAGAATGACCGGTTCGTTGCGAAGCAACTCCCTTAGTGAAGCGTGCTTGAGCCGGTCCGGCGTGCCATGCAATGCAACCTGCTGCTCCGCAATGCGCTGGCTGGCGAATTGCGATCCTTGCTCGGCTTGTGGCGGCTCGGTGGTCAGAACCACGTCCAGCGCCAGTGATGTGAGGCTGTCGAGCAGTATGGTTGTATTGCCAGACCGCAACACGATGTCGGCTTTGCCGCTCGCCAGCACTGGGCGCAGAAACGCTATCTGGAAGTTGCGCGACAGCGTGGACAAGGCACCGACGCGCAACGGAGACAGTGACGAGCGATCCTGGCTCAAGGTTGCCAGCAATTCTTCGCCTGCGGTGAAAATGCGGTCGGCATGATCGAGAGCGATGTGACCGACTTCGGTCAGAACCAGCTTGCGCCCAACGCGCTCAAACAGTGCCTGGCCCAGGCGCTCCTCAAGGTTTTTGATCTGCATTGACAGTGCAGACTGTGACACGTTCAGGCGTTGAGCGGCCCGGCTGAGATTGCCTTCAATGGCGACCTCGCGGAAATAGCGCAGATGATGATAGTTCAGCTGATCCATAGTTCATTAATTTAGAACAAAAACTCCAAATAGATATATTTTTCTTTTCATATCAGGGTCTGTACCCACGGCGAGCAAATCACAACAAGGGGTGTTCGCCATGGACATGATTGCCGATATCGCCACAACGGTTCTGACGCAGCTGCAGAAACCCACACTGGCGTTTCTGATGGGGGGCGTACTGCTTGCCGCGCTGGGCAGCAAGTTCGAGGTACCAGCGCCGGTCTACAAGTTCATTGTCATTTTGCTGCTGCTCAAGGTCGGACTTGGGGCTGGCATATCGGTGCGAAAGGCAGATCTCATCTCACTGGCCGTGCCGGCGGTGTGTGCTGCGCTTGTGGGTATCGCAATCGTATTGCTGGGCAGCGGCACGCTGGCAAGGTTGCGCGGGGTGAGCAAGGTGGATGGTCTTGCAACGGCGGGGCTGTTCGGTGCGGTGTCGGCCTCTACGCTGGCGGCGGGCATGGCGGTGCTGGATGATGAAGGCATCGCATATGAAGGGTTCATCGGCGCGCTATATCCGTTCATGGACATTGCCGCCCTGGTGACAGCGATCGTGCTGGGACGTATCGCGGTGACACGGCAAGCCGCAGCCACGACGAATGGCGGTGGTGCTGCAACGATGGTGATTGGCGGTGGTTCCGGTGGCGCTCAGTCTGACGGTTTCGATGCCGGCATGATCAGGCAGATCCTGGTGGATACCTTTCGCAGTCCGGCCATCTCGGCCCTGTTGCTCGGCCTTGGCCTCGGCATCGCCACGAAGCCGAC
>JAWVYF010000294.1:0-3589 GCA_033722845.1 Anderseniella sp.
AAGGGTATTTGCGCCGAAGCACTGGAAGTCATCGGCAATCGTCCTGTAAGCTTGTCGGCGCTGGTGGGCCGGACTGGTAATAGATCATGATCCATGCGTTGGTGCGCATGCCGAAATTTCAGGAGTTGCCCTTTATGCGTTTGGCCAAGACAATTGCGCTCTCGACAGCGGTGATGTTTGCCCTTGGGGTGCCGTCGCAAGCAGAGTGCAAAAACCCGCCTGCCGCCGGTGTCGACTGGAGCAACTGTTCCAAAAAGCTGCTGATGCTGGGTGGTGCTGACCTGAGCAACGCAATGCTGGCCAACGCCATCCTGACCAGCACGGATTTCAGCAATGCACGGCTTTCCGGTGTCAATCTGGACAGGGCGGACATCACCTATGCGTCTTTCAAGGAGGCGGACCTGACCGGGGCATCAATGGTGAAGACCGCAGGCAACCGGTCGGTGTTCGCGGGCGCAACGCTCGACAAGGCCAATATGGATGCGATTGAGCTGTTCCGGGCAGACTTCACTGGCGCAAGCCTTGCCGGCACCAAGCTGTCGCGGGCCAGCATGCCGCGCACAACGTTCGACAAGGCAAACCTCGCCGGTGCCGACCTGCAGAAGTCGGACATGATCCGCTCCAGCTTCGATGGCGCAGATCTCAGCGGCGTCAACATGACGTTTGCCATCCTGGCACGCTCCAGTTTTGCCGGCGCAAAACTCGACGGCTCCGACTGGACCAGCACCTACCTTTACCGCACCCGGTTGCAGGGCGTTGACCTGTCCGGCGTCAAGGGCCTGACCCGTGATCAGGTTGCGCTGGCGTGTGGCGATGATGACACCCGCTTGCCGGAAGGTGTAGCAAGGCCTGAACGCTGGCCGTGCAATGCGCAGGACGACTGACGGGAAACTTCAGGCCAAGGCTGCAGCAGCGAGGCCACAACCGGCCCCACGTATCGCTTGCTGATCCCCTGCCCGTGCGGGTATTCATTGCACTGAGATGTCGACGATAACACCACAGCTGCTGTTGAAAGCCTACACTGCCGGGATATTCCCGATGGCAGAAAGCGCGCAGGACAATGCGCTTTACTGGGTCGAGCCGGAAGTTCGCGGCGTTATTCCGCTGGACGGGTTTCACGTGCCCCGCAAACTCGCCCGGCAAATCCGCAAGCGCACCTTTGCCGTGACCGTCGACCAGGACTTCGAAGCCGTCATTGCCGCGTGTGCCGGTGCGCAAGGCAGTGCCGGAGAAGACGCCGTTGTTGATCGCCCGTCCACCTGGATCAACGCCCGCATTTCTGCGCTCTACGCACAACTGCATGCAATGGGATGCTGCCATTCCATCGAGGTCCGCGATCCGGCAGACGGCAACCTTGTCGGCGGTCTTTATGGTGTCCGGATAGGTGCTGCATTCTTCGGCGAAAGCATGTTCTCTGCTCGCCGCGATGCGTCCAAGGTTGCGCTGGTTCACCTGGTGGCGCGGCTGAAGCACGGTGGTTTCAAGCTGCTCGACACGCAGTTTGTCACCGACCATCTGAAGACATTCGGCTGCGTTGAGGCCAGCCGCGATGAATACCGCGAGATGCTGGAAAACGCGATTGTGTCGCAAGCAGATTTCGCGTCATTTGACCGGGACGACGATCCCGATGCCGTGCTCAAAGCCGCGTGCAGTTGAAACCGGTGCAAGCGCGACAAGCTATTGGCGAGACGGCCAAGGTAACGTAGGCTTCACATCAACTCATCACGAGGCTGGGTCCGAGGATCAGAAATGAACAAGTTGCTCGCTGCCATCATCATGTGTCTTGCCGGCAGCCTGGCTACGCCTGTCATGGCGGCAGACATCAACGTCACCATCAGTGGCATCCGCAACGCAAACGGCAGCATTGTTGCCTGCCTGTGGTCAAGCGGATGGGGCTTTCCCAATTGCGACAAGGGTGGCAGCAACGTGAACATCGTCAAGGTGCCGGCACAGGCAGGATCTGTGACGTTCGTTTTCCCCAGCGTGGAGGCCGGCAAGTATGCCATTTCGGTTGCCCATGACCAGAACAACGATGGCAAACTGGAGCGGCACCGCTTCCTGAAATATCCGCTGGAAGGCGCAGGTGCCTCAAACTACCTGACGCCGCCGCGGTTTGCGCCGTTCCATCACGAAGCCCTGTTTCAGGTGCAGGAGCCGGCAACCAGCGTCACGGTACCGATGCACTACCCGCCCGAATAGGGCAGCGCTTCAACTGTCGAGTTGTCCCGGGCAGCCAGCCGCAGACCAGCGCTTGTTGACCTCAAAGATCGCCAGCGACGCAGCGTTCATGTCCTTGGCAAAGGCTTTGCACTGGGCGCTGGACCCGCAATAGTCCTCCATCAGGCCATAAGTCTTGGTCATGTCACCCTTGGAGGGATGCTTGCTGCTGCCCTGCTGCCGCTTCAGCGTTGCGTGGTACCAGTTCGACCAGTGGAAATGCTTCTTCGCCAGCCGAAGGACGCGCGGCCGCAGCTTGCCTGAAAACTCCGCCCTGAGCTTGGCGCATGCGGCATTTGCGTGGGCCGGTCCAACCGGTGCCGTTGACACAGCCGCCACTGCCAGCAGCGCCACCACGAGGCCGGCACCAATGCCGTTCTTGCAAGAAAAGTTCATCTTCATTTGATTCCCGGCGACCCCTGCTCTCCCGAGCCCTAGATGACGGGCAGATGTGGCGAAACTGCGGAAACTTGTTAAAAACCGGGGTCAGTTTGAGCCTTCCGACTGGGCCGGTTGTTCGTTGCTGCCTTCGCTGGCTGCTGGCGGAACGGCCTGGCCTTGCGCGGCTTCGTCTGCGGCCCTGTTGGGGTCGCGGCAGCCAATCAGCCAGACATCATAAACCGGGTGTTCAACGGCGTTCAGACCGGGGCTTTCAGCCAGCATCCAGCCGGAGAATATTCGCCGCGTACCGCCGTTCTGCAAAGCCTCATCCACCTGAACGAATGAGGTTGTCTTGGGTTCTTCAGTGGGCGGGCGCGTGTTGCAGATACGCGGGTACACGTTCAGCGCGCCAAACCGGCGAACCTCGTTGACCGGAATCTCAAACGTGGTAATGCGCCCGGTGATCTTGTCGAGACCGGCAAACACCGCAAGCGGGTTCTGGATCGCCTGGGCGGCCGCACTCCAGCTGCCAAGGCTCACAGCAAAAGCGACTATCATCGGCACTGCCAGTCTTCTGGTCATGCCGGCTTCACCGCTTCCACACGCAGGCGCACATAGTCTGCCGTCCAGTTGCCCCGGGCATCGCACAGAACCGGCTTGAGCAAGTCCTCTGTCTCGTCGAGAACTGCCTGCATGTCATCGCCGAACTGTTCAAAGAACGGTTTGCGGAATACCTGCAGCCACGCCTTCATGCCGGTCTTGAGCGGTGTCGGGCGCGGAAACAGCCCAATGCGCTTCACCTCGAAACCACGGGCATTCAGCATGTCGGCATATACCTCGGGAGACGGGAAGAACCACGGTCCTGCAAGCGCCGGATCACCGCCGCGCCGCATGCCAACCGCACGCATTGCCGTCACGATGGCAGCCACATTGCCATGCCCGCCAAACTCCGCCACGAAGCGCCCGCCCGGCTTGAGCGCGCGCCACACGC